>JAUWDC010000232.1 GCA_030608985.1 Desulfobia sp.
TTGGGCATCTAGTTGGGCACTACTCTATCATAAACAGAATCTAATAAATTTAAGATTACTGATGGCAACTTCCAACGACTCAAGATTCGCCAAATTTATGATTCTTCCTGTTAACTTTCAGCAGGGCAACTGCAAAATTCAAGTTCTGTTCTAATCGTTGCAGACTGTTAAGTCCTTCCGTCCAGTGACATTTAACAACAGAGCGAACTCCAACACCCCTTCCCAGTGTTATTGAACATACTTAAGAACAACCTGACGGAACTGTTTGGCGGCAAGAGGTATCTTTTTAAATTCTGTTTTGTGCAATATATCATATGCCGGCCTTGAGTAGAGCGCCCAAGTTGCATCTTCATCAATGAGCAATGCCCCGCCTTCCAGAGCAATTCCTGCAAATAGTCCTCTGCTTCTTGAATAGGAATATATTTCTGATTTAAATTTAATGTCAGTGCTTGCCTCAACATGACGTCCAATCGGTCCTGCGGCAATAGAAGCATCAGCTCCCAGTGTAAATTTTCCTCTTTCTATCGCGTCAACACTCTTCAGATTCTTGAAAACAAGTATTATATCCGTTGATTGGACACCAATTTGCCACCCTATACTGGCGCCGGTGAGTGTGACCATGACCGGATAATGCCAGAGCCCCCCTTTATCGCGAACCATCATCAAGCCACTTCCATACCTCCCTCCAACAAAAAAACCCGCTTTTATGAGACCGGGTATGACAACGATGGCGTGGGCATTTCTTAAAAGGGTGGGCGGAATAGACCCTTCTGGAATTGCGAAGATTTCCTCTAGTACACCTGCAGACTCTATGATTTTTTGACCTGAGTCAGACTGATTCCCTTCCCAACCATAAACAACGGAAGAAAGGAAAAGCAGACACAGCATTATTATAATACACTTTGATTTCATACAGTATTCTCCCTGTGTTATTTCTTGAATCGTTTGTGGCAGGTTTTCTTCTGTTGCTTGATTTTTTTGAGCAATTTATCAGCCTCTTTAAACTGTGAACCGTGTGCTTTGTCAATCATCTCAGAAAGGTCATTGCAGAAACTCTGCCATTGATCTGACCATTCTCTGCCAACAAATAAGGAATAATCATTTACTTTTTTAATGAGGTCCTGACACTCATCTCTATCTGGTATGCCACCGGCTTTTATTTCTTTGGAAATATTTTTCCAAAGAAAATTAATTTCTTTTTTTAATCTTTTAGGTTGAAGATCCATGGGTTAACTCTAATTTTGAGGTGTAAGAACAATATTCAACAACGGGTCAATAGTCATTTCAAAATCGAATTGTACGAGGATAGTTGTGTAGTTATCAATGATCAATGCCGGGCCCTGCAGTCTGTTTCCAGGATATAGAGATCTTCGTTGATAGACAGGAACAGATATTTTTCCCCCTTCAAAAATGATACTCACCCTACCCTCCTCTGGTGTGTGACCTTTTTTTATAACATGCCGTGGGAGAATACTCTCCTGTTTCTTAACTTTGACAGTACAACGTATTGATACAAGCTCGAGAGGTATATCCGGCAGTTTATATCCAAAATGATGTTCATGGGAAGTATGAAATTCTTCTTTGAATTCGTCCCGATATCTGACAGTTATTTCATATGATTGCCCTTGGTATCTCAGGTCAAGAAATCGTTCAACGAAAAGAGCGCCATCATGACAAAGATTGTGCATTTGGGATGTAAGTTCCACTTCCATCAAAGCAAAAGAAGGTTCCATATTTTGTTTTGTAATATCATCTCCGGTTAAAAAAAGAGCCTTACTTGAATCCAGCGTCGGCTCTGACATGACCATTCCCTGGGCTGAAAGGATACCTGCCCTGTCTGGAACAATAATTTTTGAGATGCCAAGTTCAGATGCCATATCACAGCAATGCAGTCCGGATGCTCCGCCAAATGAAAAAAGAGTGAACTCCTTGGGATCATAACCGCGTTCTAATGAAACAGCACGTACAGCCTTGACCATGCCTATGTTGACAATGCGCAGGATGCCAAGGGCAGCTTCAACAGAAGTGAGGTTCAGGGATTGGGCAAGATCTGCCAATTTTTCTTCTACTTTTGAATATTGCAGGACCATTTCCCCACCGAGAAATTTATCAGCTAACAATCTCCCAAGATAGAGATTGGCATCTGTCACGGTAATTCTATCTCCCTTCCCATAACAGACTGGACCCGGATCAGCACCGGCACTCTCAGGACCTACATGCAGTAAGCCTCCGGCATCAACACTGGCAATAGAACCTCCTCCAGCACCTACAGTATGAATATCTATAACCTGAGTCCGTATCGGAAACCCATCAATAGTGTAATCTCTCGTGAGTGTAGGCACTTTGTCACAGAGGGATACATCAGTGGAAGTACCTCCCATATCAAAAGTTATTATTCTATCTATCCCCATTTCCTGAGAAAGTCGGTAGGCGCCATGAACTCCCCCTGCAGGACCGGAAAGAACAGTTTGAACAGCTCTTTGAGCAATGCCTTCAGCTGGGAGAATACCTCCACTTGATTGCTGAATAGAAAGAGAATTAGGCTTAAGCGTATTGGAAAGTTTACTGATATATTCAGAAATGACTGGGGCGAGATAGGCGTTAATAAGAGTGGTCGAAAGGCGCTCATATTCACGAAACTCAGGAAGCAATTGGGAAGAAATAGTCACAGGCACATCTAATTCGGCTAATTCTGAGGCAATCGTTTCTTCATGGACCGGGTTAAGGTATGAATGAAGCAAACAGATCGCTACAGAGCGAATACCATTGTTCCTGCAATATTGACAAAGGATTTGGCCATGATCCTTATTATAAGGAATCTCAACTTTTCCGGTGGCAGTTATTCTCTCTTCAACACCCAAAACCTGTGAACGAGAAATTATTTCCGGTGATCTTTTAATATTTATATCATAGAGGCTTGTTCGGTTCTGGCGACCAATAAAAAGAATATCTTCAAATCCTTTGGTTGTCACCAGTAATGTCTTGGCCCCTTTTCGTTGGATAAACGCGTTGGTCCCAACGGTTGTGCCGTGAACTATTTCAAGTGCCGTGGGAAGAGTGAATCCCGAAGGACTGTCGGTATCCGGGAAGAAATATTGAAGACCTCTTAAAATAGCAAGACTCGGGTCACGAGGAGTCGATGAAACCTTATAGGTTGTATACCCCTCGTCCGTCTCTAATATAAAATCGGTAAAAGTACCGCCTGTATCAATTCCAAGTTTCATAAAAATAACATAATTGTGACCGACTACCACCCTTTGGGCATAGACCCTTCATATAAATATGGACAATATCGGGCACTTAGTGTATATTTCTGTAATAATTCTGGTGACTTAACGTAGCATTTTCAGGCAATACTGTCCCATATTTTCTTGATCATTCAGCCATTATAATAGCAATAAACTTTATTATTTCATTTCAAGTAGATATATTAGCCACAATATGTACTAATTCACTGTTAATTCTTCAAATAATTTGTTGTTATTCTCCAACTCTCGTAACTATGCAGGTGAGGTTGCAGAATGTGCATTCCCACCGAAGTGCAACTATTCAGTAGTGCTTCATATTTGTTCATTCGGAGTCTTCGCTTACCTGGGACTTCGAAGCATACTTATGCTATTCGAGAAGGCCGAAAT
>JAUWDC010000302.1 GCA_030608985.1 Desulfobia sp.
ATGGCGTAGGTGTTGAAAAAACTATTCCGATGCATTCTCCCCGTATTGAGAAAATTGAAGTTGTTTCCCGTGGTCGAGTACGTCGGTCCAGGCTTTACTATCTCCGTAACCTTCGAGGAAAGGCTGCAAGGATTCGTGACAGAAGTATGAGATAGGCGGGCAGGAGTAATATCCAGCCCGTATATAACTTCAGCATAATCTGATGCTGACAGAGTTTGTCTTTTGAATCATAAAGGCCGGTGGGAAGCGTTTCTTTCATCGGCCTATTTTTATATATCCCGCATCATGACAGAATTGAACGATCCCTTTTCTTATGAGAGGCAGCTGGTCAGGCAAGGCCACTGTCTCATCGTTGGTGTAGATGAGGCCGGAAGAGGCCCTTTGGCCGGTCCAGTTGTCGCTGGAGCTGTCATTCTGCCGGAAGATTGTGATTATCGGCAGTTCAAAGATTCCAAAAAACTCACTCCAAAAAGGCGAGAAAAGCTCTATCAGGTATTGCAGGATATGCAGATACCAATTGGGGTTGGAATTGCAGGTCATGAAGAGATTGACAGGATAAATATTCTCCAGGCGTCTCTTCTTGCAATGAAAAGAGCCATCGATGCCCTTGCTTTGATTCCGGATTATATTCTTGTTGATGGAAAATTTCCTGTCCCTGTTATGATCCCCCAGGAATCATTGGTCAAAGGGGAACAGAAAAGTGCTTCTATTGCAGCAGCATCAATCATTGCCAAAGTGACACGTGACAATTTGATGTTCGAAATTCATAAGCGATTTCCCCAGTATAACTTCTGCAAACATAAGGGATATCCAACAAAGGAGCATAAACAGCTTATTGTTGAACATGGTCCAAGTATCGTTCATAGAAAAACGTTCAGGGGTGTGCGGGAACTTTTATGACCTCTCAGAGACTTGCCTTAGGGAAGAAAGGAGAAGAGGTCGCCAGAGATTTTTTAGAGAAGGCCGGCTATACAATTCTTGCCAATAATTATAGGACTCGTTGCGGAGAGATTGATATAATTGCCCGTGACAGGCAGACACTTGTTTTTGTTGAAGTGAAAACACGCAGAAACAATAGATATGGTACTGCTCTAGAGGCAATAACATATAAAAAACAGAGGCAGATATCAAGAGTGGCAGCAGAATATGTAGCACAGAATGGTGTCGCCGATTCCCCTGCGCGATTTGACGTGGTAGCAGTCACTTTTGAAACATCTACTCCACGCATCGATTTAGTCCAAAATGCCTTTGAATCCACCTATGGATAAATCTTCTCTCCCACTTGCCATTACCATGGGATGTCCTGTTGGTATCGGACCGGAAATTATACTTAAATTTTTCGCATTATCCCGTAATTGGACTTCATTGCCCTTTCCTGTTGTCGTTATTGGGGACAGAAAAATTCTGGAATGGTGCAGACGTTCCTTGAATATTCCTGCTTCAATTGCTGACTGGAAGCCGGGCGATGTTTTACAAGAAGGCGTTATCCCGGTATTTGAACCTGAAATCAGCCCCGTACTGAATTGTTCGTTACTTCAATGGGGGTCGCCGGATAAAGCGACTGGTCTTGCCATGGCACGTTACATTGAGACAGCTGTTGAGCTGACACAGAGAGAAGTGTTGGGAGGAATAATCACCTGTCCCATAGCTAAAAGTACGTTAAATATGGCTGGGTATGCGTATCCAGGGCACACGGAAATGCTTGCTGCTCTCTGCAAGACTTCCAATTATGCTATGATGATGGCCGGGGAAAAATTGCGTGTCACATTAGTGACAATTCATACCGGATTAGCTCAAGTCCCTCAAGCCTTGTCAATTGAAAAAATTATGCATTTAATACGCCTGACTGCAGATTCTCTCCAGAGCGATTTTGGTATATCGTCACCTCGTATTGCTGTTGCAGGTCTCAATCCCCACGCCGGAGAAGATGGGTTGTTTGGGGATGAGGAAAAAACAATGATATTGCCGGCGATTGGTAAGATGAAAAAAATTGGTTGTAATGTAGATGGCCCGTATCCACCGGATACCTTATTTTATAAGGCAGCAGGCGGGGCGTTTGATGCTGTAGTCTGTATGTATCATGACCAGGGGCTTATTCCGTTTAAATTGCTTCATTTTGAAGATGGGGTGAATGTGACAATAGGATTGCCTGTTGTCAGGACATCTGTTGATCATGGAACGGCTTACGATATTGCAGGACAGGGAAAAGCCGATCCTGCAAGTCTTGTTGCCGCAGTAAATATGGCAGCATCAATCGTTACACGTCGCAGCATGGGGAAAAAATGGAAGAAATAGTCATTGGTCTCTGCGGCAGTCATCGAACCGGAAA
Organism: Desulfobia sp.; assembly: GCA_030608985.1. Classification (GTDB taxonomy): domain Bacteria; phylum Desulfobacterota; class Desulfobulbia; order Desulfobulbales; family SURF-16; genus Desulfobia. Next base: position 2,330 of record JAUWDC010000302.1, read on the forward strand.
GACCACCCTTGCAAAAGAAGTTGCACGAAAAACAGGGTTGGAATTTGTTCAGACATCCACAAGCGAAGTTTTTTTGCAAAATGGTCTGAATCCTTCCGAACCTATGGATTTCAATACCCGAATCTGGATCCAGAACAAGGTGGTTTCTGCTGCAGAAGAAGTGTGGAGGGCTGTGCAAGGAAGATTTATTACAGACAGGACACCTATTGATATGATGGCATATACTCTTGCCGATATTGATGGGACATCCTCTGTGGATTTTTTTGCTCTTGAAAAGTATCTGGATCATTGCTTTCAAGTGACTGACAGCCTTTTTTCCCACCTCGTTATACTTCAACCGGCCATTCCTCTTGTTCATGAGGAAGGGAAAGCTGCTCTTAACAGGGCATATATGGAACATTTAAATATTTTGATGCAGGGATTATGTAGCGACGGAAGGCTTCATTGTGAAATTAACATTATCCCACGGCATATTATTCATCTGGATGATCGAATCAAATGAATAGCGAAAATACTCTATGACAAGATCCAATAAATATTGTTACGATTAGGTTGAAGATCGAAGAGTTTTCATGCATTACAGGACACT
>JAUWDC010000038.1 GCA_030608985.1 Desulfobia sp.
AGTTGTTTCAACAAAGTACTTAAAGTTTAAAGTGCACTAAAGTGCCTTAAGTTAAGGAAATATCTGATCAGATTAACTTCCGAAACTTTAGGCACTTTAGCGCACTTAAAACTTTCATTCAGATATTAACCATCTAACCAACAATCCAGTCAACCATTTAACTCATAAGCTATGGGACAAAAAACAACCTGCGAGCTTCTGGCACCTGCCGGCAGCCTTGAAAAATTAAAAATAGCTATCCACTATGGCGCTGACGCTGTCTACCTGGGTGGTCAAAAATACAGCCTTCGGGCCCATGCCACCAATTTTTCCGAGAAAGAGATCAAGGCCGGAGTCGCTTATGCCCATAAGCATGGAGTCAAGGTCTATGTTACCGTTAACATAATGGCACACAATAGGGATCTTCCTTCTTTGCCGGATTACCTTCATTTTCTCCAGGAGGTTGAGGTAGACGGCTTGATCATTTCGGATCCCGGCATTTTCCGAATTGCCAGAAAAAGCACCCCATCCCTTCCTATTCATCTCTCCACCCAGGCAAATGTCACTAATTTTGAAAGTGCCCGATTCTGGATAGAGCAGGGGGCCAAAAGACTCAATTTGGCAAGGGAGCTGGGGTTCGCGGAGCTCTGTGAAATCAGAGAAAAAATTCAGGCTGAGATAGAGGTTTTTGTCCATGGAGCTTTGTGCATATCATACTCAGGAAGGTGCATGCTGAGCAATTATTTTACAGGACGAAATGCCAACCAAGGAGATTGTGCCCACCCCTGCCGATACAGCTATCGCCTTGAGGAGGCAAAAAGGCCTGGCCAATTCTTTCCAGTCGAAGAAGATCAGCGCGGCACATATATTTTCAACAGTAAAGACTTGTGTCTTATCAACCGCCTTCCTGATCTTGTTGCCACCGGTGTGGACTCTATTAAAATTGAGGGCAGAATGAAGGGAATTTATTATGCTGGTGGCATGGTCCGTATTTACAGGGCAGCTCTCGATTGCATCAATACAGCCATGCAAAATGATCCTGGGGCCAGTGTTGAGTTGGAAAACTGTTATATGGAAGAAATCAGCAAGCTGGGCTCCCGCGGCTACACAGAAAACTTCTTCACCAACCCACCGGACAGGGATGAAATGCGTTATGAGGGGCCCAAAGTAGAGCAGATCTATATTCCTGCAGCCACCGTTAACGCAACAGGCCCTGATTGCCGGGTCACTGCCAGACATGTGATCAGGCCTGGGGACAGGCTGGAGTATATGGGCCGGAATCTCACCAACATTCCCTTTGAGGTAACAGACATTAACGACCCAAAGGGTAATTCACTTCTCCAGGCAAACCCGAACATGGAGATCACCATGCACACCAGGCCGATAGTCAACTGGGAAAAACATGCAATTATCAGGAAAATTCAACCGGAAAATAAAGCGTCTTAGGTAACAAACATACTATTCGACCACGAAGAGCACGAAGCACACGAAGTTTTTAAAAAATGTTTAAAATTTTTCTTCGTGTTCTCTGTGTTCTTCGTGGTGTATTAACTAAAGTTACGTATAAAAAAGAGGCCGAATCCCGGTTGAATCGCTGAAGAGTTACTTGTTTCGTGCCTTTTTTTTCTGCCGGGGGACATGCTTCTTTTTGGGCGGGGAGGGCATGAGAGCTGCTGCGTTTCCCGTCAGCAGAGCAAGCTCATTATCACTTACCCCCTCTTCTTTCGCCTTTAACCCTTCAGGCCGCAACAGACGTATACGACACAACTTTCCCATATACTAACCCTATCTTTTTCCCTGCAGCCTGCAGAATTCCCGAAGTCAAAGCAGTATGATTTGATGTTAATGCTTCAATAAAACCATTATAAAGCAACCGGTTAATCTCTCTGGGGATTCCCTTGCTGATGCGATGGACCGTTTCATACGCTTCTTTATCGAGAAGTTGGATGGGACCACCGCATTTAAGCAATCGAAACTTGATAAACTGCTCGGTTTCTTCACATGTCAGTGGCTCCAGCCCCACAGAGAAAGTAATCCTCCCCCTTAGAGAATCGTATGTCGGTCTCAGCAAACGACGTGCCAACGATTGCTCAGCCACTAAAAGAACAGTGATCAATTTTTCCTGTTCCGTTTCAAGATTTGAGAGGGTCCGCAGAAGGTGGAGGGCGTCAGCCTTGAGAAAATGCGCCTCATCAATAAGAATGACCAGACGCTTGCCCTTGCTATGCAGTGCCAAGGCCTGATCCTGAAGCTGATTTAAGCGCTGGTGGGTGAAGCGCTCTTGCTTATCAACACCAATTTCCGCCAGGATAGCGGCCAGAAGCGGGCCTTTACCCATTCCCGGATAGGCATATATAAAAGCAGGAATATGAGTCTGCTGATCCAGCCCCCTTAAAACAAGCTGGGATACCAGCGTCTTACCTGTTCCGGATTGGCCTACGAGCAACACCAAGGCGTGACGATCCTCTATACCTATTCTTACTTTAATTAAAGCCTCTTCATGCTGGCGGGTTCGGAAAAACAGATCCGTATCCAGGGTGTCTTGAAAGGGATTACGATTTAAACCGAATTTTTCTGTCCATGTTCCTTGGCTCATGCTGTTTTCATCCTCATTTCTATCGTCTTTTGTGTCTTTATCATTTTTCTAAATCGATTAAATGCTGATGTTGTTGCTAACTCTGGATGCTCATTTTTCACAAGGTCTTTCGCTATATTTCGGGTATTGCAACTCGCCCTTGCCATGGGCTTATATACCGTATAAGGACTCCTGTGGGCAATGGCTGCCCCGACCGCACTATCTCTCAAGATATAGCCGATATTTTTCACGTCAAGCCCTAAAAAATTTTCAGCACAGGAAGAAAACCTCACAGCAACTTCAGCAGCCTGCTTTAATGTATGTACCATATTCACCACCGAATACAATGGCCGGGAAGGCATATCTTCCTGATGCATAACTTTCAACAAACCGTATGCGTCTGTCAGGGAAGTAATATCAGGTGTCAAGACAAAGAGGACCTCATCGGCAGTTGTAAGAAAATCACGGACACCTGACCCCAGACCTGCGCCTGTGTCTACGAGAATAATGTCTGCTTCCTCTTCAACTTCGGCGAGTGAACGAATAATGTCACGTCGCTCTTCGTATTTGCTGTCAGCCATGGCAAGAATCCCGCTTCCTCCGGCAATGATACCGATCCCTTCAGGTCCCGGCATAATAAGGTCAGACATGCAGGCCTTCCCGGAAAGCAGATCTCGCAAATCATATGTGGGCGATACCCCGGCCAGAAGATGTATGTTGGCGAGCCCCATATCTGCATCCAGTACAAGGCATAATTTACCAAGACGCTGCAACTCAATGGCCAGGTTAAGGGTAATATTACTTTTACCTACTCCTCCTTTGCCGGATGTTATGGCAATAACCCGACCAAAGGTCTGTGGTTCCTGCTCAATAACGGTTCTGCCTGAAGTTACCTCAGTGTGGAGTTTTTGAAAGGCCTGGACGGAATGGGAGGGAAAAAGGAGTAAATCTCCCCGCAATATTTTTTTGGGTAATTTTTTAGGATATTCAGACTCATAGAACCTGAGCACGCTTTCCTCCAAGCCTGTGGCCTGGATAATCTCATCTATGCTCAATAGCCGGGAAGCCATTTCTGCTCTAAAGAAGCCCTACTTGTAACGGTTTTCTCAATTGGACGAATGTCACTCCTGAGAATCCTTTTTAGTTTTGTCGGGATTCAGGGCGCTATCGATTGTTTCGAGAACCCTGTCCAACAGGAATGGTTTTTTCAGACAGGCAAAGGCGCCCAGTTTTACAGTCTCTTTTATTTCAGGAAGGGAGGCAAGTCCTGTAATGATAATGACCTTCACCTCTGGATATTCCCGCCGAATAAATTTCAAAACATCCAGACCATCCTTACGGGGCATACGGATATCAAGAAGCACAAGGTGGTATTTCTGATGGCGAAGTTTTTCTATTCCCTCAACCCCATCATACGCTCCTTCTACCTGGTATCCAGCCGCCCTCAGAGTCTCCTGGAGGATATCATTCAGGACTCTTTCATCATCAATAACAAGCAAGCGTGGGGTTGCCTCGACGTTGGCGACATCCGTTTCTTTTTTCTTTGTTTTCAGGATACCTTTCAACTCTCTGAGCCGACTGCTCTTGTCTATTGGGAGAGAAACGGTAAAGGTGGACCCTTTATCAAGCTCACTGCTGACCTTCATGCTCCCACGATTATGCTCAACAATGGAATGGCAGATCGCCAGGCCGAGCCCCATACCCTCTCCTTCCATTTTCGTTGTAAAGAAGGGATCAAAAATCTTACCAAGATTTTCCGTGCTGATTCCTGTGCCGGTATCGGAAACAAGGACTTCAACATGGTCTTCAGTGCTCTTGGCATCAACAGTTAATGTGCCACCATCGGGCATAGCGTGGTAGGCATTCAGGAATAAGTTCATGAAAACCTGTTCAATCTGCTGTGAATCAATAAGGACCTGGGGAGCATCAGGCGCAATATTTTTGACCACCTGTAGTCGCTGTGCCTCCACCCGCGTGTCAAAAAGTTTAAACACCTTTTCCACTAGAACTGCCAAATCGGTCGGTTTAAACTCTGGTTCAGAAGGACGGGCAAACCCCATCAAATCTTGAATAATCTGGGAAATTCGTGTTTCCTGATCTGCAATAACCTGAACCCTCTCCAAGAGAGTGGCATTATCCGGGACACCATCAAGAAGGCGTTTAATGAGCTGCAGATTCAGGGAAATTATGGTGAGAGGATTGTTTATCTCATGGGCAGCCCCTGCGGCCAATCGGCCTACTGTAGCCAATCGATGGGTTTGAAATAGCTGCCGTTGATTTTCTTCCATCTTCCGTGACGTTTCAGCAAGTTTTTTGGCCTGACGGGTCAAATCAACTTCAAGGAGTATTCGTTCAATCGCCGTCCCAACTGAGGAGGCCATTGATTCAAAATTTCTTGATAAAGCGCTCATGTCGTGGCTGACAAAATCAGGCCCGCTGGCAAAATCAACGACAAGCTCCCCAAGAAGCTGTTCTTTCCGCCATCTGGATTCTTTACCAGCCATAAAAAAGGTAGCCATGAAACTGGAGCCGGTGACCATTTTAATAATTTTGGAATCCTGGATTTTCCCATGGAGAAGATCATGTGTTGCCAGGCCAAGCTGGCTGGCAGCCTCTGCCTCAATATCAACTTTGACGTTTATATGCCCATTAGGCATGTCGTCCAAACGGGTTGGCAGTTCAAAATCATGATAGTCATTGCCATCCACACTGCAGCCGACAAAATTTCTATCCTCAACATCCCGAATCAGACACAGACAGCGACTCACATCAAAGGCCTCACACACCGCGTCCACGACAATTTTCGATGCTTCTTGCAGGGTCAATCCGGGGTTGAGCTTTTGATTCATACTACAGGTCGCTTCAAGCACCTGATTTGTTTCTGACAGTTCGCGGTTTCCCTGATCTAGATCCAGCCCCATGGAACCAAGACTGGCATTGGCCGAACTGACCAGTTTGTGATATGACTCCTCGTCCCAAATGCCAATAACGCTGCTGACTTCCTCAACCCGCTGATGCACATCGGCCATGATTTCGTCTATATCCTGCGCTGTCAGGTTGTGGAGACGGATAAGGTTTTCCAGGCTGAAGTGGTAATTTTCATGATTTATGGGAGTTGAAGAGAGGAAGTAACTGGAGCCGACATGGTGTGTCACGCAGAGCACATCGGCAAAACGAATAAGCTGAGGCATGTTTTCAAGGTCCGGAGCGATTGGCTCGACCACCGGCTGATGATGGAGCCATATGGCTCTGCTCAGGAAATCCGGGAAATTATAACGCTCGCCAATGAAGGTCCCCGTGTCAACATGGTTGAATCCCATCAACAATTGTTCCGTCTCCAGTGGAAGATTCGCCATGGTGCTGTAGCTCCCTTGGCGCTCCAGCTCTTCACACACCTGCGTAAACGAATCAGGGAGCTGCACATAACATATGAGCTTACCGATATCATGCATGAGCCCTGCGATATAGGCCTCGTCCTTATAGGGGAAATCAATCTTCCGGGCTAAGGCCTCTGCTGTCGCAGCAACACCAATGGAATGGATCCAAAAATTCACCAGGCTTTTTCTGTGGTGAGAGAGATTTTCGGCAAAACAGTCGAAAATAGATACCGAAAGGGTCAGGCTTCTCACCGCATTCAACCCGGCTACCGAAATTGCCTGGGGAACCGTGGTTATTTTCTGCCTGGCCCCGACATACGCTGAATTTGCATAATTCAGAATCTTAGCGGTAAGCACCTGATCATTCTTGATCAAATCAGCAACGGAATCAAATGTTGCCTCATCTCCATTCATCAGCCGGATTGCCTCCATGGCAACTGCCGGCAATGTAGGTAATTGGGCAATATCTATTATATTTTCGAGGTTATTTTGTGGCATGTATTATAATCGTTCATCGGGGGCTACGGATTTGCGGAAACCTCCATCCTGTAAGCGTTTACCAGTGCCTTAGATTCGTGCGTTTGGGCCTTTAAACTATAGCCCTTCTATGTGAGAAGGTCAAAACGGACGAAGATGAGGTGCTGGTGAACGCTTACCATTTATAATAGTCACACACGGTGAGTTACTTTCCGATACCTCAGCCACCGGAGGGACTGCAGGAGGCTCCTTTCGCATTTGAGGAAGTCAAGCTGGCCACTGTACTGAGAATGTATTGCCTGGAGACCTTGACCTTGATATTATCAGCAATCTCAAGAGTGACAACGGTATCTGTTATGCCGGTAATTTTCCCATGCAGACCTCCGCCTGCCACAACCTCATCCCCTTTTTTCAAATGCTGTAAAAATTCCTGTTGGGCCTTCGCCTTTTTCTGCTGTGGCCTGATAAGCAGAAAATAAAAAACGACAAAAATAAGGATCATTGGAATGAACCCTGCCAGAGGATTCCCAGCCGACTGCGTTGCGCCGGCCGCATAGGCTATATCAACCATAGTGTACTCCTGTAAAATTGTATGAAAGTTTTAAGTTTTGATGGCATCACAAAAAATCTTTTTTCACCACAGAGGGCACAGAGACCACAGAGAAATCTTTTTTTATTACAAGCAGCTCCCTCTGTGGTCTCCGTGTGCTCTGTGGTTGATTTTTAGTTTTTACGAGTTCATCAAGTTTTCAGTTTCAGATGAAATTCTTCTCGAAATTTTTCAAACCGGTCTTCCCGAATGGCCTGTCGCATTTGCCCCATGAGAGAAACAAAATAATGAAGATTATGAATAGTATTGAGGTGTGAAGCCATAATCTCCCGAGCCATATACAGGTGGCGGAGATACGCACGTGAGTAATTTCGACATGTATAACAGTCGCAATGTTCATCCACCGGTCTTTGGTCATTATAGTACTGTGCGTTTTTTATTACAAGTCTTCCCGTCGAAGTAAAAAGCATTCCATTTCTGGCATTTCTCGTCGGCATGACACAATCAAACATATCTATCCCTCGATACACGCTCTCTACAAGGTCTTCCGGTCGCCCAACACCCATCATGTATTTGGGATATTCATCGGGAAGCAAAGCCGCTGTCTGCTCCGCCATATCATACATAACCTCTGGAGGCTCACCCACACTCAATCCTCCCAAGGCATAGCCGTCAAAGCCTGTTTCCAGCAACTCATCCACTGCCTGCCTGCGCAGGTCAGGGTGCATCCCCCCTTGAACAATACCGAACAGGAGACGATCCTTCTCCTTCTGGGCCTCCCTGGACCTCTTTGCCCACCGTCCTGTCAGTCTGGTCGCAGCTTCTACCTCATTTTTTTCTGCCGGGTATGGAATGCAGGTATCGAGGCACATTATGATATCGGCGCCAAGATCCTCCTGGACTGCCACCGCTGTCTCAGGGCTCAAAAAATGACGCGAGCCGTCCAGGTGCGATTTAAACGTTGCCCCTTCCTCGGAAATCGTGGCAAGATCTTTCAGAGAATAAATCTGA
>JAUWDC010000207.1 GCA_030608985.1 Desulfobia sp.
GGGTGCTCTGGCCACAGGTCTTTTTGCCTCAACAGCCATTAACCCTGGTGGCGCAGATGGTCTTTTTTTCGGGAATCCGAAACTTTTTGGAATTCAGGCCATGGATTCCATGATAACCATCGGCTACTCAGTAGTTGTAACCTTTATCATTCTCAAAGTAATCGACTTGGTTGTTGGATTACGGGTAGGTGAAGAAGAAGAGGTGCAGGGGCTTGATCTCACTCAGCACAGTGAGATTGGTTATACCTTGTAAAAAGATTGAGATTTTCCCCTGAGATGCAGGAGCTCCAGAGGTTTTGCCCTTGTTGGGCTTCTGGAACTCCTGCCGTTACATGAAATCGCTCACAGAGACACAGAGTTCACAAAGTTTTTTTCTCTGTATCTCTGCGAGCTCTGTGAGTGATCAATTTCCATGCTTGGTTGTGACTCCTTGTCACGGTATTTAGTTAGCTCCCTGCTGACCCTGATTGCTGAAATCAAGCTGATATATAAGGACGGTGCTTTCTTTGGCACTAAACACATCCATCCATCCGGTCTGCAAAACAAGGCCGACATACAGTACTGCTTTGTTGTTGTCTTGTTTATCTTTCACCAACTGATAGGAAGCAACATAGCCATCTAATTTTTTTGTATGCCATAATTCACTCAGGCCGATGCCGTTCCAGAAAAGTCCATGAATTTCACCACTTGGGTAGTTCTTCAGATTCTTGAGAACCCTGGAGGCTGTGGAAAGGTTTTTGTTCACAATGATATCCGGCAGGTTGTCATTGTTTATGTCTTCGACAACAATTCGAGATGGGATGTAACTCCTGTCTTCGGAAACCTCTTCAAGGCCATCAATATCCTCCTTCGCGCTGCTAGGGCCACTTCCTCGAGCATAACGAGATCGACCGCCAACATAACGCAGGCTGCCGCCAAAACGGTCATCCCCTTTCCACCTCTGCCTGCCGCTGGTTTGCAATACTTTCAGCCGGTCAGCCTGATCAATAGTTATGATCTCAACCTTTCCATCACCATCCAGGTCTGCCATGGAGAAATCATACAGATTGATTTTATCTGGGACAGGAAGCTGTTCTTTACTTTGAAGGGAGCCATTAATGATTTCCATCTCGTAAATGCCAGAGGTAAAGGGAGAGTCAATACCTCCGGGCTGTCCGGCGAGTATTAAACCAGGACCTGGTACGTCCATGGGTTTGACATACCATTTTTCATCCTTAAACAGGTAGGTGAAGTCCTTCCCATCCCATTCGACAGCAAAAGAGTCTGGAGTTACCCAGTCAATCCCAGTAGCATAGATCTCGGCTTTGCCATTATTGTCCAAGTCAGCAATGTTTACCGCGATTAAACGGTTTTTTACCAGGGTGGAAACTTCCCCGAATTTTTGCAAACGATTCCCGATGATATGATATGCTGTAATTTTATTTGGAGAAGCGATAACAACATCATCGGCGCCGTCTCCGTCTATATCGCCGACATCAAGTCCCTGAATGGATAAATTGAGATTCTGGGTTTTGGTAAATCCCATGTGTCCGGATAAACCCATGGGTCTGATGAATGGTGATCCTGTTGGCCCGCCATATTGACCAGGCTGCATAAAAGCACGGTCGGGATGAGCTGTTTGAAATGATGAAGAAGGTGCAGCAGGGGTGTCAGGAGTCGTGGGATACGCAACCGTTGGAACGGAAGGAGTAGGGATTCTCTTTTTAAAAGAGCGCTCGGCGATATCAAGGGCCAGTTTGTCAACAGCAGAAATAAGCTCATTTTCATTGTTCGCTGATGAGTAAAATGTTTCGACAGGCAGGGAGCCATCTGATGTGTATACTTTTGCGTCCAAACTGTAACTGGTGCCAATGGAGGTCAATTCAACGGTTAAAACAAAATCGGCTCCAATTTTTTCTCCTAAATCCTGGAGTTGGTCAGGCTGGACAAGAGGTCCGGAGGCGGACAGATTTTTTTCGATTAGAGAGGCATCCGCTATCTTATAACCTGTATTGGCGATAAGCCGGCTGGAAAGCATATTCCGGATGCCGTTTTTGAGGTATGAAAGATCTTTCTGGGCATTTATTTTAAGGGGAAGTAATGCCAGGGTTTTCTGGGAAGATTCACTGGCAGAAACAGTGTTCAGGTTCAAGGCAAGAAAAGATGCGATCAGGATAAAAGAAAAAACAATACGGGATTGTTTCAATAGAGCTTCAGTCATTGCGGTAATTCCTCTAAAAGATGAAAAGTATATGATAAGATTTAAAAAATGGATAGGCTGAAAATGTAAAGGTGAGAGTAACTATTCCGCGACATGCCGGAAAAATTACTGAACCCACCGGACTGTAACTGCTCAGATGTGCCTCAGATTCGTGCAAGCAAGCCGCCGAATCTATAGTTTACCTATGTGAGAAGGCCTGATCGTGCGAATATGGGGTGCAGCTGAATAGTTACAGGTAAGACAATTTACACGCCTCACGAGCCCCTGTCAATGTCCCGATGGCAGAGTGTTGCCTTGATTTTTAGTTCGGAGAAGAATGTCTGCAGGCGCTCAGCCACCGCAACCGAACGATGCCGGCCGCCGGTGCAACCGACACTTATGGTAAGCTGTACTTTCCCTTCTTCCACATACTTGGGGATAAGATATTCCAGGAGTGGGTCCAGTCTGTCGAAAAATTTTTTTGCAGTTTCATTGTCCAGTACGTATTGGGCCACAGCTTTATTGATGCCGGTGTGGGGTTTAAGCTTGGTGTCGTAATGAGGATTGGGAAGAAAGCGGACATCCCAGATAAGATCTGACTCATGGGGTATGCCGTGCTTGAAACCAAAAGAAAGCAGATTAATCTTAAAATTTTCAAGATGGCAATCGTCAAAGGTGAGATGCAGTCGACGCCGTAGTTCATAAGGGGTGAGAAGCGATGTGTCAATGATAGTTGTCGCTTTCTTGCGAATGGACTCCATCAGTTCTTTTTCCCTGGCGATACTTTTTTTCAGAGAGTCATCCGGTGTTACCGGATGAGATCGTCGATGCTGACTGAAGCGCCGGATGAGCACTTCTTCTTGTGCCTCAAGAAAAATGATTTCAAGAGAAATTTCTTTTGCTAAATCTGTCAAAGCCGATGTTGACTTCAAAAAGGCGGGATCCCGCGCATCCATAACCAGGGCCAGATTGCTGTTCCCGAGTTGGCCTCCTTTTGTTTTTTGTAGCAGGGGGTCAAGAAGAAAAGAAGGAAGGTTGTCAACGCAGTAGAAGCCTTTTTCTTCGAAGGCATTGAGAGCCGTTGTTTTACCCGACCCGGCGAGACCAGTTATAATGGTAATATGCAGGTGGCTGTTCAGGCTGGTATTCATGGATGGTTCGACTAGTCTCTGTTGCAAGCCTGTGTGTTAGTGCGTTATCGGACGTTTTCGGTACTTTGAGGAGAGAATGCCGATCTGTTCGCGGTATTTTGCCACCGTTCTTCTGGCCAACTTGATATTTTCTTTTTGAAAAATTTCAGAAATGGTCTTGTCGCTTAATGGCTTATCTTGATCTTCTCCCTGGATAATCTGGCGGATGCGTTGTCTGATGCTTTCCGAGGACAGGGCGTCGCCATCTGACCTTTCAATGGCCGAGGTGAAAAAATATTTCAACTCAAAAGTCCCTTGAGGGCTGTGGACAAACTTGTTTGTCGTGACACGGCTGATAGTGGATTCATGCATGCCAATGTCCTCGGCTACATCACGAAGAACCATTGGCTTGAGGTAAGCCACTCCTTTCTCAAAAAAGTCGAGCTGAAATTTGAGGATGGATTCCACGACCTTATAAATTGTTCGTTGGCGCTGCTGGATACTTTTAATCAGCCAGGCTGCCGCTTTCAGTTTCCCCTGGATATATTCTTTGGTGGAGTCTGGGGCAGCGATTTTATTTTTAAGGATTTCCTTATAG
>JAUWDC010000125.1 GCA_030608985.1 Desulfobia sp.
CTCGAGGTAAACATCAGATATTTCTATATCAATCTGTGTGTTAATTTTAAAATAGATGGTCAAAATTTCTCCGCCGGAAGTCGTGACTCTGACAGGAGAGGCAACCTCTTCCTGAAGCGCCGCGATGATTGCAGATGCCACAGCTCCTGTTCCGCAGGCCAAGGTTTCATCCTCTACCCCTCTCTCATATGTCCTGACATGAATTTCGTTTTCATTGATAACTTCAACAAAATTCACATTTGTGCCGGCAGGTTGATATATCTCATGAAAACGAATGCTGTGCCCCCACTCTTTCACCTGAGTATGACTGTTATTCTTTACAAAAATGACGGCGTGGGGAACTCCTGTATTAATACTATGAACTATCGTGGAACTGCCATCCAATTCAACCTGACGGTTAAGCACCAGGTTCTCCGGTGGTGTCATGGCCAGTTTTATCTCTTCTCCTGCTACCTCAGCCCTGATTTCACCTGCAACTGTTAAAAAACTCATATTGGCAGGCGCAATCCCTTTTGCATAGGCGAAGCGAGCCGCGCATCGGGCACCATTTCCGCACATTTCCGCTTGACTGCCATCCCCATTGAAAAATTGCCAGCGAAAATCTGCATTCTCATCATTTTCAATCAGAATGAGACCGTCAGCGCCAACTGAAAATTTACGCCGACATACGGACTTGGCAAATACAGACATTTCTTCTTTGCTCAAAAAGGTCTGTCGATGATCAATGATAATGAAATCATTGCCTGTTCCACTCATTTTTGTAAATCGAATTGGAAAATCCATAATACTTAATACAGACCTCATTAAAGGGTGCAGAGGAATTAGGCACAACCCTTTTATTCACAGGAAACTCGACCATAATTGGACATACACCGGCCTGAGTTTTAAGTTAAACAAAGTGTTAAGTTTTAAGTAAATTTATCAGATTATCCATTGCTTAAAACTTAACACTTGCAACTTAAAACTCCGGCGTCAGCCGGTTTACGGAATGGTCTCACCCGCAATCAAGTCTTCATTCGTTTCCCGCTTCCGGATAACATAAAACGTATCCCCATCAACGAGAATTTCAGGAACCCGGGGTCGGGAATTATAATTTGAAGACATTGTAAAGCCATAGGCCCCGGAACTCATTATTGCCAGCAAGTCTCCACTCTCACAAATCGGAACCTCCTGGTCTCGGGCCAGGAAATCTCCTGTCTCACATATCGGCCCAACAACGTCTACCACTTCGTTTCCCTCTTCTGTGTCGATGACCGGACGAATTGCATGGTATGCATCATACAGGCTGGGACGGGCCAAATCATTCATCCCGGCATCAACAATAACAAATTTTTTCCCACCTTTTTTGGTATATAAAACCTTTGTGACGAGGATTCCGGCATTTCCCACTATAACCCTGCCCGGCTCCAGTATCAAGATGCAGTCAAGCCCTTCCATCTCGTTCTTAATAGCTTCAGCATAGGCCGCCGGTAATGGCGGATCCTCAGCATCATAGCGAATGCCCAATCCCCCTCCAATATCGAGATAGGAAATATGGATTCCCGCTTCTTCCAGCCGACCAATGAAAATTTTGACTTTCTGCAGGGACTCCACAAAAGGAGAAATCTGTGTCAACTGGGACCCAATATGACAACTGACGCCAATGACATCAATATGTGCCATCTTCTGTGCTGCAGTATAGATTCCCAAGGCCCCCTGAATAGGAATACCAAACTTGTTCTGTGCCAGACCTGTGGAAATATATGCATGGGTTTTCGGGTCGACATCAGGATTCACCCGAAAGGAAACAGGGGCAGAAACATTCATCTCTTCAGCAACCTTCTGCAGAGTAAACAGCTCCTGTTCAGACTCAACATTGAACATCAGGATCCCGGACTTCAGGCCAAACCTCATCTCATCAACAGTTTTACCAACGCCGGAATAGACAATTTTTCGTGGGTCCACTTCTGCTTTGAGCGCCCTGAACAATTCACCGCCGGACACAATATCAGCTCCCCCACCAAGACCAGCAAACAAATTAAGAATAGCAATGTTTGAACATGCTTTTGTTGCAAAACAGGTAATATGAGGCATTGTAAAAGCCTCATCAAACGCCCTGAAATGGCGATTCAGGGTCGCCGTACTGTACAGGTAAAAAGGAGTGCCGACTTTAGCGGCAATATCCCGGACAGGTACTGATTCACAATATAATTCTTTATTTTTATATTCAAAATGATGCATGTTTTTTGTCTATTTCGTAACTGAAAGTTGCTTAGAAAAGGAGCTTTCGTTTGGAGGAGACGCCCTGTCAAAAGACGTGACGCTATAATACCAGCCCCCCTCTCCCTCAGGTGTTTTTTTGTCTACATAGGAAAAGGCCCCTGCGCTTATCTCTCCAACGAGAACCCACGAGGTTTCCTCTGTACGACGGTAAATCTTATATCCCGCTAAATCAACTGACGAGACACTGTCCCAGAGAATCTTTACACCATTACTTACCAACACAAAGGAAAGCAAGTCTGGTGGAGGTGGAGGAGTTATATCACTGGGAACAGCTGAAATCGTTTTACTGAGTCCCCCTGGGATCATTGAATCATTATACACATGCTGGGTTTGCACCTGATAAAAATACTCCCTGCCGTTCCGCGCATTCCGATCAACAAAACGAGTCTCTTGTATAGGTGATCCCATGGCAGAAAATTCTTTCCCCTCTGTTCTTCTATATACCTGGTAAAGCATCGGCAAGGAGAGGAGTTCGCCACCAATATAGGTGGAGACAGGATGCCAGTTGAGATGAAGCGTGCCATCTCCCACCTTTAATTTCAGCCCTGTCGGCTCTGACGCCGGATGATCCCACCAGAACGACACTTTGTTAGATTCTTCACTGACTATATTCCAACCGGAATGGGACTTCACCATAAAAGAATAGTGATACCCAGGGAGGAAATCAGATAACCGCATTGTGACCTTTTCACCTGGCGAGAGGGATTCGCTGTCGATTTTAAGCTTTGAAACAAAGTCAACCGGACATCCGGAACAGTATTTATCTTCTGAAGTTCTGCTTTGATAAAGCATGAAATATCCAATGGTATCCAAGGCCGTACCAGCAACAGATTCTTTCGGGTAACTCCAGGTCAGGCTGACATTTTCCATAGTATGGGTATACTCCAGATCATTGACAGCTACGGGAATAGCGACATCAGGAGGTACAGGAGGGGTCTTCTTTCCACACCCGGCCACTGATAATCCTGTAGCGAGAATAATCAAGACAAGTATAGCCTGCCGCAACATGATCATTACTGCATCCCCAGATCTTTTTCTGCCTGTGCAAGGGCTTCCTCCACCCTCACCTGGGCAGTACCTCCGGCTGATTGTCTGCTGTCTACTGACCCCTTGACCGTAAGCACAGGAAAGACATCTTTGTCTATTGCTTCAGAAAAACGCCGGAGTTCATCAAGAGATAAATCTGTTAATTCTTTCCCCAGTTCAACGCAGTATGCAACTGTTTTTCCCACAATGGAATGAGCCTGCCTGAAAGGAATGTTTTTTACAACAAGATAATCAGCGAGATCTGTTGCTGTCATGAATCCAGCCCTTGTAGCAGCCTCAAGGTTATCTACTTTAAATTCCATGTTGGCAAGCAGTTCTGCAGTGATGGCAAGACCTTGTGACACCGTGTCAACAGTGTCAAACACGGGCTCTTTGTCTTCCTGGAGATCACGGTTATAGGTAAGGGGCAAGCCTTTGATCAGAGTAACCAGGGCCATCAGGTTTCCAACCACACGGCCACTTTTCCCCCTGATCAGTTCCGGAATATCCGGATTTTTTTTCTGGGGCATAATACTGCTGCCGGTACAAAAGCTGTCTGACAGGTCCGCAAAGCCGAATTCTTCGCTGGACCAGAGCACGAGTTCCTCGGAAAGGCGGCTTAAGTGAAGCTGAATCATCGTGCAGCAAAAAACAAACTCTACGGCAAAATCTCTATCGCCAACCGTATCCATGCTGTTAGCTGTTATAGATGGAAAATCAAGCGCCCTGGCAACATACTCTCTATCAATGGGCAACCCTGTCCCTGCCAATGCAGCAGAGCCAAGTGGAAGGATATTAATTCTCTTCAAACAGTCCCGCAGCCTCTCCCTGTCCCTGCCAAACATCTCGTAATAGGCAAGCATATGGTGAGAAAGCAAAAGGGGCTGAGCCCGCTGCAGGTGGGTATATCCAGGCATGATGACTCCCAGATATTTCCTGCCCAGACCAACAAAGGCTTGTTGAACATCCAGGAGTAATGCTGTCAACCGTTCTGTCTCCTCACGGAGATAGAGCCTGATATCCAGAGAGACCTGATCATTGCGGCTTCGGGCAGTATGAAGCTTCGCACCGGCCGGGCCAATTTTATCCACCAGCACTTTCTCGATATTCATATGAATATCTTCGAGTTCCAGCTTGAACTCAAAACGACCGTCACTGATTTCCTGTTCTATCTCAGCCAGTCCCGCCAGAATCCGGTCACATTCTTCACGGGTTATTAACCCTTGCTCAGCCAGCATTTTAGCGTGTGCCCTGCTTCCGGCTATGTCATGACGATACAGGCGGCAGTCGTAATGGATGGAGGCGGTAAACTGTTCTACAGAAGCAGCCGTTCCCTCAGAAAATCGACCGCCCCAGAGTTTGCTTTTGTTAGTCATTTTTGGGATTTTAGATTTTAGATTTTAGATTTTAGATTTTAGAACGCCTTATAGCTTATACCTTATACCTGCAGTTATTATTTGCGTAATGCCTGCATAGTCATTCGCAAAGCATTGAGCCTGATAAAACCGGCTGCATCAGACTGCGTATACACCTCATCCTCTTCAAAGGTTGCAAAACTTTCCTGGTATAATGACTGATCAGATTTCCTGCCCACAGGAATACAATTTCCCTTATACAGTTTTAAGCGGACAACTCCATTTACCGTCTCCTGGGCAACATCCATAGTATTCTGCATGAGTTTCATCTCCGGAGAAAACCAGAAGCCATTGTAGATCAACTCGGAATAACGAGGGACAAGGCTGTCTCGTATCTTCATTACTTCCCGGTCCAGAGTGATGGTCTCCATATCCCGATGCGCGGCCCGTAAAATGGTTCCTCCCGGTGTTTCATACACCCCTCTTGACTTCATCCCGACAAACCGGTTTTCAACCATATCAAGGCGCCCGATACCGTTTTTACCTCCCAGGGAGTTCAGGCGGGTCAAAATGGTTGCCGGAGAC
>JAUWDC010000227.1 GCA_030608985.1 Desulfobia sp.
TGTTTCATTGCAAATTCGCGGGTTATTTCAAAGCGGTTTTTCAGGATGACTGAGGTTGACAACCCGGTGAGCCGGGCCATTTCTCCGGGGTGAGGTGTCAGGATACGCTGGCCTGGTGTTTTTTTGAGCAGTGAGGTGTCAGCTGCAAGAATGTTGAGGCCATCAGCATCAACGAGCATAGGTACTTCTATCTCACAATAGAGTTTTTCTATGAGCTCCGCAGTTTCTGTCGCTGTGCCGATACCGGGACCGACGACGACGGCCTGCTTGCCTTGAAGTGTACTTTTGATAACAGGGTAATCTTCTATGGAAAGAATGCCCTGTGCTGCAGACTGTAAGGGAACCGTCATGGCCTCCCATAGGCCTGATTCAATGATATGGTTTAATTCGTAGGGGACGCACAGGGTAACCAGACCTGCACCGGATCTCAGTGCGCCTGAGCCGCAGAGAAGTGCGGCACCGGTTTTCCCCATGGCTCCAGCCACTATGAGCAGGTGGCCAAAAGAGCCCTTATGGGCTGTCGGATCCCTGGCAGGGAGCCATCTCCCCACCTTGCTTTCCAGGAGTTCCAATCGTATATCGGCCTCGGCAACGGCTTCTTCCGGTATGCCTATATCAACCACTTCAAGAATTCTGGTGCAATCCCGACCGGGATGGATTACCTGGCCGATCTTAGCCAGGCCGAAAGTGATAGTAATATCTGCCTGCACGCAGATTCCCAGGGTTTCCCCGTTGTCAGTGTTTATTCCTGAAGGTATGTCAACTGCAACAACAGGGCATGTAGCTTCATTTATGATTCTGATTGCTGCAGCAAAAATCCCGGATACTTCCCTGGTGAGTCCGGTGCCGAAAATTCCGTCCACCACTGTCCAGCAATTTGCAAGTATAGCAGCAGCTTCATGCAAATTTTCCTCATTTGTCACTTCAATGATTTTTATGGGGAATTCAAGGAGTCTGGAGTAGTTGTGGGCAGAGTCTCCTTTGAGTTTATCGGAAGGGACGAGCAGGAAAACTACAGGCCGGGCCAGTCTGCCTGCCAGAAGCCTGGCTATGACCAGGCCGTCTCCGCCATTGTTTCCCGGACCGACAAAGATTGCAACCGTCTTGCCCAGCGGGTCTCCGTACCTGTCAAGCATAACCTCGACGGTCCGGCGGCCGGCATTTTCCATCAGTTCCAGCGATGGAACTTTATAATTGTTTATAGCGGCCTTATCGAGACCGCGCATTTGATCTGCTGTTACTAACTTCATTTATTTATTCTTTCTGGTCGGTTAAGGATGCAGTATATATATTTATTATATCAATATATGATGGCATATATTCTTTCTATTGGCAATGCTGAAAACAATAGCAGTCAGCTGAAATTTTTGTGAATTTCAGAGCAGCTTCAGCCTGGCTGGGAAACATGCGACACAATACTTTTACAATAGATTTTTCATGACAGTTCAAGAGAGTAATAAAAAAACTGGAGCAAAAAAAAACAGTGGGCACAAGGCAGGCCCACTGTCTTCTGATTTTCTTAAATCTGTTGCGAAACATCCCGGCGTATATCTCATGATGAACCGCCAGAAACAGATACTTTATGTCGGCAAGGCTAAAGATCTGCGAAAAAGACTGTCCTCTTATCAGAGATCGAATTCTGCAGCTTCTCCGAAGACAATTTTACTGCTCAACAAGGTCGCCTCAATTGATACCATTCTCACTCATACGGAAAAGGAAGCTTTCATACTTGAGTCATCATTAATAAAGAAGCACAGGCCAAGATTCAATATAGAATTGAAGGATGACAAAAGTTATCCCCGCATTAAAGTCACGCTGGGTGAGGAGTGGCCCAGGGTTTATAAGACCCGCCGTCGTCTGAAGGATGGCAGCAGGTATTTTGGCCCATATTCTTCTGCCGGAGCCATGCGTAATACGCTCAATCTCATAAACCGGATGTTTCCGTTGCGCAGATGCAAAGGCAGGAATGTAAAGAAAAGGACGCGGCCCTGCCTGAATTACCAGATGGGCCGCTGTTTGGCTCCCTGCAGTGGGAAGGTGGATAAAAAACAGTATCGCAGGATTCTGAATAAAGTTCTTCTGGTTCTGGAGGGCAGGAACAGGCAATTACGTGATCAACTGAAAACTGATATGCAGAAGGCGTCAAAAAACATGGATTTTGAAATGGCTGCCATTTTTCGTGATCAACTGCAGGCCCTGAATAAAACACTGGAAAAGCAGGTAGTGGTAAGCAACAGGGATCAGGATCAGGATGTTTTTGGTTTTGTCAGGAAGGGTGTCGGGGTTGGTATAGCGGTTATTAATGTCAGGCAGGGAATGGTATTGGGCAAACTGGAGTATTTTCTGCTGGACCCCATCGGTGATGACAGTGAGGTGCTGGGTGAAGTTCTGCGCCAGTTCTATGGCCGGGAACAGTCAATACCAGAGGAGTTATTGCTGCCATTTCAGATAGCGGATGTCCTTTCTCTTTCTGAGTGGTTGACGGAGATGCGGGGCAGGGGAGTAGACTTGCGGATTCCAAAACGCGGCAAAGGGTTAAAATTGCTGCAGATGGCGGAAGCAAACGCCCGGCAGATTCATATTGACCGGGAAAACAGGGAGAAAAGCTGGCATGAGATGGCAAAGAACCTGCAGGCTAAATTGAATATGCAGCGTTTCCCGGCAAGAGTTGAATGTCTGGATATATCCAATATAGGTGGCAAGCAGCCCGTCGGTTCACTTGTCTGCTTTGTTGAGGGAGAGAAAGCACCGAAAGAATACAGGCATTATTCTATCAACACCGCACATGAACCTGATGATTACCGTATGATGAGCGAGGTGTTGACAAGACGTTTTAAAACAGGACGAAAAGGGGATGTCCTCCCTGATCTCCTGGTTGTCGATGGGGGAAAAGGACATCTTAATGTGGCCAGAAATGTTCTCAGAAATAAAGGCTTGCAGGATCAGGTTGAACTGGTGAGTATTGCTAAAGATAAAGAGAATAAAACGGACAAGATATACCGGCCGGGCAGGAAAAACCCGCTTAATCTGCAGCGCCATTCGCCTGTGCTTTTTTTTCTGATGCAGATACGCGATGAATCACATCGGTTTGGTATTGCATTCCACCGGCGTCTGCGTCATAAAAGCACGCTCACTTCGGAACTGGATAATGTTCCCGGTATCGGTCCTTCACGAAAGAAAGCCCTGCTGAAGACCATGGGAAGCCTGGCAGCTGTAAAAAAGGCAGGCAGGAAAGAACTGGCAGCTGTCCGTGGTATTGGCTCGGAACTGGCAGAACAGATTTGGGATTTTTTTCATAGTTTTGGTTAAGTTAAAAGCTTAACAATATAATATATTGGGTTGATCATAATGGATAAGTTCAAAATAGTTGTATTTGAAGAAAATGGTTCAGGAGAAAAAAAGATCCAGGGTATAACCCGTCATGGAACCGGGGTGGATATTGCCAAAATATACAATATCGAGGAAGCTTTGCCTGAAGTTGTGGATGACCCTGAAACGTTCATCCCGAAAGATTTTCAGGCGGATCTTGTCCTTGATTTTTTGAAGCACCTTGATCTGTCAGAGTATCTCGCCCAGGTGTGTAAAGAGAAGAAAATCCCTGTTATCGCCTCTGGCAAGAAACATGCGGATGCTCTTACACCGTTTACCTGATGCGGACTTGGCCGCCTGCAGGCT
>JAUWDC010000226.1 GCA_030608985.1 Desulfobia sp.
CATACGCCAAGGACTCCTCCATGGGGTTGAGGTCTTGGCGTTGGATATTTTCTATGAGAGCAAGCTCCAGCCGCTCCTCCTCGGATGCTTTTCTTATTATCACCGGGACCTTGTTTAGACCAGCCAGACTGGCAGCGCGTAAACGGCGCTCGCCTGCTATTAATTCATATGCGTCATTTTTGCTTTGATTTATCAATAGCGGCTGCAGAATACCCTTTTCTTTTATAGACGCGGCCAGCTCATTGAGCCCGGCTGAATCCATCTCTTTCCTGGGTTGATATGGATTTGGAATGATTTTTTCAATGTCGCACAAAAAATAAGCCGTGTCTGTTCCGGACAAGTTGCCATCGTCCAGGTCCAGGGTGTCAGGAAGCAATGAGCGCAATCCTCGTCCGAGGCGATCGTTTTGGTTTTTCATTTCTCTTTCCCTGTTCTTATTGGTTCACTTGTTTTTTTATGAATTCTCTTCCCAGGTTCATGTAGGCGAGTGCCCCGCTTGATCTTTTGTCATATTCAACAACGGGCTTGCCATAACTCGGACACTCGCTTAAGCGAACATTTCTTGGAATAACAGTGTTGTATACTTTTTCTTTGAAATGATTTTTTACTTCCTTGGCTACTTGATAGGTTAGCTTGTTTCGCCGGTCGAACATTGTCAACAAGAGGCCCTCGATCTTGAGGTTTCTGTTGTAGGAATGCTTGACGAGGCGGATTGTTCGAATAAGCTGACTCAGTCCTTCCAAGGCAAAATATTCGCACTGCAAAGGAATGATTACAGAGTCGGCCGCAGAAAGGGCGTTTATGGTGAGAAGCCCTAATGACGGAGGGCAGTCTACAAAGATAAATTCGTAATTGCCGCGAAGGGGGTCCAGCAGTTCGAGTAGGTATTTTTCCCTCTTCATCGCTGACATCAACTCCACTTCAACCCCAATCAGGTCAACGTGCGTTGGCAGGACGTCCAGATTTTCTATGTGGGCTGCCTGCCGTATTGTTTTAGCAACCTGTTTTTTGTCTAGGTAACAATGATACAGATGTCGCTCCATGTCTTTTATGCAGATCCCTAACCCGCTCGAAGCATTGCCCTGTGGGTCCGAGTCAACAACAAGCACTTTTTTGCCCAATTTTGACAGGGAGGCGGCAAGATTTATTGTAGTGGTTGTCTTGCCCACCCCACCCTTTTGGTTCGCTAGGGCAATTATTTTTGCTTTGTTCATGGTTTTGCCATCTCTCCGTCGGTGAAGTTTGTGGTGTGTCTTTGTTATTCTGTGTTTAAAAACCATGTGGAGGCATAAGACAACCTTTTTTTGAAGGATGCACAAGAAAGAAAGCCTAGCCCTTTGCGTCTGGCTGGAATGTTTCACGTGAAACATTCCCGTTATATTAAATAATATCAGATAGTTATGATGGACAGGATGAGTTCCGCAGTGCGTTGCATGTCGGAAAGCTTAATCTGTTCGGAGTTGGAGTGAACATGGTCCATGCCAATGCCGAGAATTGCAGTAGGAAGGCCTTTGTGGTTAAAAAAATTGGCGTCACTCCCTCCCCCAGCTTTGCCAAAATGTAATGACCGGGACAGATTGTGGCCTGCAAGACGGGCAAGCTGAAGAACGTCTGAGTCGTCAGGAAGGGACATCAAAGGGTATTGCTCGGGTGATTGAAAAGAAAAGGCAGGGTGGCTGTCAAGGCGATAACCTGGGTCATGCCAGGAGTTGATAGTGTCGGAAAAAATAGATTTAAAATGGTCAATATGCCGGTGAAGCTTGGCAACCGAATGACTTCGGATTTCACCTTTCAGTTTGACAAAATCCGGAATTATATTCGTTGCAGTGCCGCCGGAGATGAGACCAATATTGGCAGTTGACTGGTCGTCAAGCTGGCCGAGAGGGAGTCGGCTGATGGCCTTGCTGGCAAGCTGAATAGCGCTGATCCCATTATTGGGGTTGAGTCCGGCATGGGATGCCTGACCGTGAATTTCAGCGATAATGTAATTGGCAGCAGGTGCACCAGTAATTACATTGTCGATTCCGGTGGAGTCGAGAGCATAGCCATAATATGCTTTGAGGCTAGAGGGAGAGAAGGCTTTGGCTCCCAGGAGGCCGATTTCCTCACAGGTGGTGAAAAGAAGCTCGACAGGTGCATAGTCAAGGTTGTTTTCCAGAGTGGTCAGGAGAACCTCGATAAGAATGGCAATACCTGCTTTGTCATCGGCACCAAGAACTGTTTCACCAGTGCTGAAAAAGGTATCGCTGTCATCCCTGTTAACTTTAACGCCAATACACGGTGAAATAACATCAAGGTGACAGTTGAAAAAAACAGGATCTCTTTCTGGCTTGGTGCCTGGGAACCGAATAATAATATTACCTGTATCCGATCCGGTAGAAAAGGTAGAGTCATCTTCAAAAAACTCGAGGGCGCTGAAGTTTTTAAAATAAGAAAGGATGTGTTGTGCGAGTTTGCCTTCGGAACGTGCTGGACTGTCAATTTCGCACAATGTAATAAATGTTCGAGATAGACGTTCTCTGTCGAGAGGGAAATCCATGCGAAAGTATGGTTAATCCACGGAACTGACTGTTTGGGTAAGAGATACTTCCATGGCCCGTACAGGGCAGGTCATAACACAGAGTCCACATCCCGTACATTTTTCAGGATCAAAAAGAACGGCCATTTCAGGGCGATGTAGGCTTAAAGCTCCTGTCGGGCATATTCCAGTGCAGGCACCACATTGAAAACATTTATCGTCATCACGGCGTATAATGGTAGCCAATGATTCTGTATTAACACCAAAGCTCTTAAGATAGCCAAGGGCTTTACGCACATTTTCCTTGTGGCCGAGAAGTTCAATGACCATCAGGCCTTCGTGTTGTGGGAGTATGGTCGCTTTCAGAATATTGAATTCGACGTCGAATTGTTTTACGAGGTGACAAATAATAGGTTTGTCACTTGTCTCTTTGGGAAAGCGTAAAACATAGATACGAGTATACATGACTTCCTCTTTCGTAGAAGATATTATAGATTGAGTCGACCATAATGGGTATTATAGCTGGATAAAGGTAACACCTTCGCCATTGGTGTCAAGACCTTTCAAAAAACTATAACTACTATTGATTTGAGATAAATAAGGAGAAGTAATGACCGAAATCAGTGATGAAGAAATGATTAAGACCATAGCTGATTTTATTGAGCTGGGCCATGTTGAGAACATAGTTGCAATGTTTAAACAGGATGCCGATTATTATCGGCATACCGGGGTGTTAATACAGGACGAACGTTTCATGGTGCGGATGGGACTGGTACTATTGTTTGAGGAGCTTGCAGTCGCGAGGCCAAAGGATGTTTCTTTGGCTATTCCATTTTTAGTGCCACTTCTGACGGAAGAGACTCCACTCTATGTCCGTGGGGAGGTTTTAACAATACTCGGCATAATAGGAGGCCATGAAGCCGTTGGATATTTGCGGAGGTACTTGGACGATCCAGATCCTCAATTGGCAGAAATTGCAAGAGACTATGTACACAGTTGACAAAGAGAAATTTCTCTCTTCAGGAAACATGATGAATTCGTAAAACTATAAATTAACCACAGAGCACACAGAGATCACAGAGGTAACTGCGTGTAATAAAAAAAGATTTCTCTGTGGTCTCTGCGGTGAGAAAAAGACTTTTCGAAGTCTGTGCTCTC
>JAUWDC010000279.1 GCA_030608985.1 Desulfobia sp.
CCGGTCTGATTATCAGGCCAATGTGTAGAGCTGATATCCTCAATGTTATAGCGATTGAAGGCGAACAACCTATATGGTCCGAAGCTCAGTTCGCAGGGGAAATAGATCAGGCCAATGGCTGGCAGTATGTGGCAATTTCAACATCTCTTCTTGGCTATATATGTGGTCGCGCTGTTCTTGATGAGGCTGAAATTGTAAAAATTGCCGTGAAACATGATGCCCGCCGGCAGGGAGTGGCTACCCGGCTTTTGAGTCATGCTCTCAGAAAAAATTTCGATAATGGGGTGCGCACCTGTCATCTTGAGGTACGAAGTTCCAATGAGCCCGCGCGATATTTTTATGAAAAGAAGGGGTTTTCTGTAATTGGAATACGGAAAAATTACTACACCTCTCCCCGGGAAGACGCCGTTATGATGGTGAAAGAATTGGGTTAGGTGCAGTCTATACGATGAGGTGAGAACTGTGAAGAATATTAGAGATCTTGATATTAAAGGAAAAAAGCTGTTAATCCGTGTTGACTTTAATGTTCCGTTTGATGCCCAGGGGAACATTACTGATGATTCGAGAATTCGCGGGGCCCTGCCCACTATCTCATATGCTTTGGAAGAAAATGCAAAATTAATTATCTGTTCCCACATGGGCCGACCTAAAGGAGAACGCAAAGCAGAGTTCAGCCTTGCCCCTGTTGCGAAAAGGTTGTCAGAACTGATCTCCAGGGAGGTCAAACTGGCTCCTGACTGTATTGGTGAGGATGTTCAGGCCATGGTGAATGGTATGGCTGGTGGTGATGTCATTCTTCTGGAAAATTTACGTTTTTACAAGCAGGAAACAGAGAATGACCCGGAGTTTTCAAAACAGCTTGCCAGCCTGGCAGATGTTTATATCAGCGATGCCTTTGCAGTTGCCCACCGTGCCCACGCCTCAGTTGTTGGTGTGACAGAGCACCTCGATCAATGTGGTAGTGGTTTTCTGCTGCAAAAAGAAATGGATTTTTTCCATCGTTCAGTGAGTGATCCTGTCAGACCTTTGGCAGCAATAATTGGTGGAGCTAAGGTGTCAAGCAAGCTGACAGCCCTTCGAAATCTTATGGATAAAGTTGATATCATGGTTATTGGTGGTGCCATGGCAAATACTTTTCTGAAAAGCACAGGAGTTGCTACAGGAAGCTCATTGATAGAAGACGATCTGCTGGAAACAGCAGCTTCACTCATTAATGAAGCTAAAGAGAAAGGTGTTAAATTATACCTCCCTGTTGACTGTGTCGCGGCTGCAGAATTTTCTGCCGATGCAGAAACAAAAGTGGTCCCTGTACAGGAAATCCCGACTGAATGGATGGCGCTCGATATCGGCCCTGCTTCCACGACCCTGTTTTCGGAAGCTATTGACTCAGCAAAGACTATATTGTGGAATGGACCCATGGGAGTTTTTGAGATGGATGCTTATTCCCGCGGGACAATGGCACTCGTCCAGAAAGTGGCCTGCTCCCATGCTCTGAGTATTGTGGGTGGAGGAGATACCAATGCCGCAGTCCATAAAGCTGGATGGGCAGGCGAGGTTTCTTATATGTCTACAGGAGGCGGGGCCTTCCTCATGTTGATGGAAGGAAAGGACCTTCCCGGTGTAGTTGCACTCGATGCAAAAGAATAACAAGGAGAAAATAATGCAACGCAAACCCCTCATTGCCGGAAACTGGAAGATGCATACTACAATTGATGAGGCAGAAAGTCTGGCTATATCAATAATGGAAAGTGGTCTCCCGGGTGATCGAGATGTGATGCTGGCACCTCCTTTTACCGCCATGAAAGCAGTGAGTCAGGCCGTTGCCGGTTCCGGAATTTTACTTGGAGCTCAGAATGTCTGCTGGGAGGAGAAAGGAGCTTTCACCGGTGAAATTTCGCCTATCATGCTGAAAGATGCCGGATGTACCATGGCGATTATTGGACATTCTGAACGGCGTCATATTTTTGGGGAGAGTGATGCTCTCGTTAATAAGCGAGTTGCCGGAGCCTTGAAATTTGGTCTTGTCCCGGTATTATGCATAGGTGAGAAACTGGAAGAGCGCGAGGCGGATAAAACGTTTCAGGTGCTGGAAGATCAATTGCGCAAAGGGCTTGAAGGTATATCCCAGGAAGGTGCTGACAATATCGTCATAGCCTATGAACCTGTCTGGGCAATTGGTACAGGGAAAACGGCCACTGTTGATCAGGCCCAGGAAGTACATCTCTTTGTTCGTTCCCTTCTTGCCGATATATACGAGAAAAACATTGCTACAGGAATAAGAATATTGTATGGTGGCTCGGTTAATCCAAAAAATGTGGATGACTTGATGGGTCAAGAGGATATTGATGGTGCTCTGGTAGGCGGAGCCGCCCTTGACAGCACGTCATTTAGTCGGATCATTAATTTCAAAGTAACATGACAACTATACTGACAGTTATACATATATCGGTATGTTTTTTCCTTATCGGGATCGTGCTGCTGCAGCACGGAAAGGGCGCTGCCATGGGTGCTACCTTTGGTGGGTCCAGCCAGACAATGTTTGGCACCGAAGGGCCGCTGCCTCTGCTCAATAAGGTGACAACAGCCGCCGCCATAATTTTTATGGTTACCTCTATTTCATTGGCCTATATTTCAGCGCATAGGTCCACTAGTTCTCTCATGAGTGATGTTGAAGTGCCAAAACCCGCAGGCACTGGAATTGAGCGAGCCATGGAAAAAGTGCCTGATATGCCGCTTCAGCCTGCTGATGCCCCTCTGACACCTGCTCCAGTTAGCAGCCCTGATGTGGTTGAAGAGTCTGACGCTTCTCAGTTTCCGGCAGCAGAACTTGGGACTGCAGCACAGGATGTGAAAAGCGCGGCTGAGGAACTTGCAACTGCTGAAACACCCGCAGATGTCGAGGCTGTCGCAAAAGAAGCACAAGGAGAAACGACACCGGCACAACAGCAATAATTAAAAGAATTTGCCGAAGTGGTGGAACTGGTAGACACGCTATCTTGAGGGGGTAGTGGCCCACGGTCGTGCGAGTTCGATTCTCGCCTTCGGCACCATTAATAAAAACAGGCACTTACGAGTTATTCGTGAGAGCCTGTTTGTCTTTGTACTTTTCCTCTGGTCACCGTTTGGTCACCATTTGGTAAAAATACCTCCAGTTT
>JAUWDC010000179.1 GCA_030608985.1 Desulfobia sp.
GGAGATCATCCGAAACCGTATTGATCAATTCGGTGTCGCGGAACCAGTCATTATCCGGCAGGGAAAAGATGAAATCATTGTTCAGCTTCCTGGTGTCAAAGATGCTAAGAGGGCTTTAAGCCTCATCGGCCAGACCGCCCAACTCGAATTTAAGATTGTAGTCAGCGACTCCGGCATCAACTTGCCGGAACTTATCAGTAAAGCGACTGCAGATGGCCTATGGCGGGATGGCGACAGCAGAGAGAAACTGAACCAGGCCCTGACACGCTTCCTGCCGGATGAGACCGAAGTTTATTTTGAAAAAGAAATCAATGCTCAAACCGGCAAGGAAATTAAAACTCCTCTTCTCATTAAAGACCAGATTTTGATGACCGGAGAGATGGTGAAGAACGCCCAGGTGCGTGTTGGCGGAACCTTTAACGAACCTTACGTCAGCCTTGACCTTACCGGCAGAGGCGCCAAGGTCTTCGGCAAAATCACCGAGGATAACACAGGGAAACGCCTGGCCATTGTACTTGACAATGTTGTTCGATCTGCTCCGGTTATCAGGGAAAAAATACTCGGTGGCAGTGCCCAGATATCAGGAAGTTTTACATATGAGGAGGCAAGCGACCTGGCAATCATACTGCGTGTCGGAGCATTACCCGCCCCTGTTTCCATTGTTCAAAATCTTACTGTCGGGGCCTCACTGGGTCAGGATTCCATTAACAAGGGGCTTGCAGCAGGCCTGCTCGGCACCGCTCTTGTTCTTTTATTTATGATTGTCTATTATAGGCTATCCGGCGTTATTGCCAATTTTGCACTACTCCTGAATATTCTCTTCGTTTTTGCCGGACTTGCTGCCATGCAGGCAACACTCACGCTACCCGGTATTGCAGGTATCATCCTGTCCATTGGTATGGCCGTTGACTCGAATGTCCTTATTTTCGAACGAATGCGGGAGGAATTTGCGCTTGGCAAGTCTGTACGATCAGGTATCGAAAGCGGCTATGAGAAGGCATTCTCAACCATTGTTGACTCCCAGGTTACTACTCTTATAACGGCTCTCGCCCTTTTTCTTTTTGGTACCGGACCAATAAAAGGCTTCGCGGTAACCCTGTCACTGGGTGTCACATTCAACCTTTTCACCACCCTGTTTGCGACACGTCTTGTTTATGATGTCCTTTACAGTACCCGTAAACTCAAACCGATATCCTTCCTCACATTTCTCAAAAAGCCTAATATCGACTATATGAAACTCAAGAAGATCTCTTTTATCATATCTGGTCTTCTTATCCTTTGTGGTCTTTTTGCCTTTACTCAAATCATGAGGGGGCAGGGAAATCTTGGTGTTGATTTTACCGGCGGTTCACTCCTTCAATATAAAGCAAACAAAGCATTTGAATTAAATACAGTACGAAAGGTATTCACGACCAATAATATTGACGGTGTTGAATTACAGCCAGTCACCAGTGAAAACAGGCTGATTGTCAAAATCAAAAAATCAGAAAAAGTAGTTGGCGCCGATTCTGTTCTCATCACAGATTTACTCACCGAAAATCTGCCTGATTATGACATTATCCTTGAAAGTCAGTCCGAAATAGGCTCATCGATCAGTGAGATGCTAAGAAATAAGGCGTTACAGGCCATTTTTATTTCCCTTTTTGGTGTTATCTGCTACCTGGCACTTCGTTTTGACATCAGGTTCGGCGTTGCTGCCGCCATTGCCACTTTCCACGATGTTGTTGTTGTCCTGGGTATCTGCTGGGTGATGAATATTGAAATTACTTTACTGATTGTCACTGCCCTGCTGACGCTGGCCGGATATTCGCTTAACGACTCGGTTGTTGTTTTTGACCGAATCCGTGAGAATATGCGCAACCAGAATCTCAATCTTAAGTTTTCGAGTATTATCAACCTCAGCATAAACGAAGTGCTGAGTCGGACCATCGTCACCTCGCTTACGTCCGCACTTGTTCTGGTGTCAATTTTTATTCTTGGCGGCTCAGTTATTCATGATTTCTCATTTGCCCTGTTGGCTGGACTTCTTGTTGGCACCTATTCTTCAATTTTTGTTGCAAGCCCGATTCTTCAGTTATGGCCTGCGGCTAAGGCTAAAAGCTGAAGAGCCGTACAATGAAACCTGGTATGCAGTTACCAAACAATGTAAAACAGCTCGCAGAGGGCGAAAGTTTCTGCTTCAGCTGTCATCCGGAAGTTCACTGTTTTTGTGACTGCTGCCAACAGCTTGAACTGGCTCTTACACCATATGATGTTGTTCGCTTGAAAGATGTCCTCGGTCTTACCGGGAAGGAATTTCTGGATCAATATGCTGTAATTGAATATGAGGAAGGTGATATCTTTCCGAGAGTGTATCTCGCCATGCAAAATGACGGGAGAGAAAGCTGCCCATTTGTTTCTGTGGATGGCTGTACTGTTTATGGAGGCCGTCCAAGTGCCTGCCGCACATATCCTCTTGGCAGGGCTGCATGGCTCGACCAGAAAGGAGAAAGTCATTCCTCCCACGTGGTTATCTATGAAAACCACTGCCTTGGGTTTGCAGACACATCCCGCCAAAATGTGGTAAACTGGGAAAAAAGTCAGGGGTTAGCTCCATACAATGAGGCTAACGACCAGCTAATGGCCCTTCTCCAACATAAAAATATTCGTGCCGGTTTTAAGCCCTCTACGGAACAACGTGAACTTTTTATTCAAACCCTGTACCATCTCGAACCATTCAAGAAAACTACCGCAGAGAATATAGGGCTTGTGATGAGTGATACCGCCCTGCTTCGATACGCTATACATTGGCTTACCAATGAACTCTTTCCATGACCACCCCTTTACCCCAGACAGAAACAGCCATTTCTCCGATAAAACGGGTCGCGCTTTTCATTCTTGAATTACGAAAGACAATTCTTGTCCTTGGTTTGTCCATTGCGCTTGGCACAATAGGTTTCTATTTTCTATCACCGCAGCTTTTTCTGATAATCCAAGGACATCTCGATCAGAAACTTGCTTTTTTTACTGTCGCCGAGCCATTCCTGGCCCATGTCAAACTTGCCCTTTGCATAACTCTCTTTGTTCTTATGCCCTGGATAATTTTCACTTTCTGGAGGGCGTTAGCAAAGCCTTTTTCTCTCTCCAATAAGGCCTTAATTAATTTCGTCTTTTTTACCTGCTGCCTTTTTTATGCCGGGGCCTTTTTCTGTTATTTCGTCACCCTTCCTTTTGGAGTCAAATTTCTACTTGGATTTGAATCAAAGGAACTTCAGTCAATTATTTCGGTGGGCAAATTTGTCTCCTTTGTTACTGTTTTTGTTCTCGCTTTTGGCCTCATCTTCGAGTTGCCGATTTTTATGGTATTCAGCTCCAAAGTAGGCCTTATAAGCCGCCAGAGTTTTGCAAAGAACAGGCGTTACGCCCTGCTTATGATAAGTATTGCAGCAGCTCTGCTTACACCAACACCAGATATCATCAATATGCTCCTCATGGGAGGACCACTCTATCTTCTCTACGAAGCAGGAATCTTTATTCTCTCTTTTATGGAGGAAAAACAGGTGAATTCCGAGACAGCTTCTAACCAAACTCCCGAACCTTAATATTGTTGAGTTCGAGAAGAGCTGCAGTCACTCCGATGTGAGGAGTTAATCCACAGGAAGGACTTTTTGACTTAAACAACACCGCCTCAACCTTCAACTTCCTGGCAATTTCCAATACCTGATGGGCTCCAAGCAGAAAGGACTCAGTCACATCAATGCCATCCCGGGTGACGACTCTGGCCTTTCCTCTAATGACGTCATATCCATCGCCTCCCTCGAGATCTGCCGGGGTTCTCGGTGTGGGCAATCCTCCAAGCTGTTCGGGGCATACCGGTATCAACTGAGCATCCTGCAGAATTTCAAGACATTTGGGGTCAGGTTTAACCTGGGCGTCATATCGAGTTCGCAGTCCAATCAGGCAGGCGCTTACCAAATAAACAGGTTTAGTAAATTTTTGAGAAAATGATGTTGCTTTTCCGGTCTTGTGCGGTACCATTATCCCTCCTGACTGATTACCATTAACTTTGATGCAATGATGCATGAATCCGTAAAAAGTCTCAACACAGAGGACACAGAGACCACAGAGAAATCTTTTTTATTACAAGCAGTTACCTCTGTGGTCTCTGTGTACTCTGTGGTTAATTTATGGTTTTTACGACTTCATCAATGATACATAACCAGACACATGAGCTTAGCTGAAATTCTCAACAAATTATCCCCAGGTGAAAAACGATTTT
>JAUWDC010000028.1 GCA_030608985.1 Desulfobia sp.
AGAAACGAGAATTCTAGTCGCCTTTTCGACAAGTTCACCGACAGGAATTTTTTGAATCTCCTTGATAATTTTTGCCGCTGTATCAGCCACTGCCTGTAAGGCCGTTTGAATAGTCGGAATTTCCTGATATTTACTTTCGTAGCCAGTCAGCCTCGCCGGCTTGTCAGGATGCAAATCAAGGGCTATGAACAACTTACCCGTAACCACACTCTGCGTCCTCAACTGGGCTCTCAAACCACTTTCTATCAATGTATCAATTTGAAGCGGTCCACCAGTATCAGTGCCGTCTATATACGTAATTCGTTCCGGTTCAATCTCAATAAGCACCGGAATCCAAAAGGCCATCTTTTCACGGTCAACTTTCATTTTGATGTCCGATACAGATCCTATCTTCACCCCTCTGAAATCGATGGGCGCTCCAATGTCGAGTCCATATATCGATTCATCAAAATAAACGATGAAGGTTCGTTTTTCAGAGAAAAACTCTCCCTTTCCAAACATTATCACTCCAGCAATGACGAGAACAATAGCACCTACGACAAAGCTGCCTATAATAGTTGGGTTTGCTTTTTTACTCATAAATCACTTCCCTCTCACCATATTTTTCTTCATTCATCTAAAAACATACCAGTAAAAAGACTCTTTTGACTACTCATTATTTTCTTTTATATCACTTTCCCCCTTTTCACCCCGAGTGAGAAAATTTTGAACCTTTGGATCACGAGATTCAGCCAGTAATCTCTTCGGGTCTCCTCCAGCAATCATGGTCTTTGTCTCCGGATCCAGGAATACCGAGTTGTTTCCAATGGCAAAGATACTCGCCAGCTCATGGGTTACCACAACCACTGTCGCCCCAAGACTGTCACGGAGTTCAAGGATCAGATCATCCAGTAAGCGCGCACTTACCGGATCCAGACCTGCCGAGGGTTCATCGAAGAAGAGGATCTCCGGGTCCATAGCCATTGCCCTGGCAAGCCCTGCCCGCTTTTGCATTCCCCCGCTGATCTCGGATGGATAAAATTCCTCGAAACCGGCCAGGCCGACAAGAGAGAGTTTATATGATACGACTTCTAGAATCTGGGCGGGACTCAGGTCGGTGTATTCTCCCAGCGGAAGGGCTACATTTTCGGCTATCGTTAAGGAGCTGAAAAGCGCGCCGCTCTGGAACAGCACTCCAAAGTTCCGCTTCATCCGTTCCTGCTCTTCGGTCTCCGATTTCCAGAAGTTTACTTCATTAAAGAAAACCTCTCCCCTGGCTGGCGCCTTGAGACCGATCAAATGGCGCAGCAGCGTGCTCTTACCGCAGCCACTCCCGCCCATGATAATGAAGATATCGCCCCGCCGCACACTGAAATTGAGATCGCGCTGGATGACGAAGTCACCATAGGCCATGGTGAGATCACGCGCAGTAATATGCGCATCCCTTTCTTGTTCCTCTTCGATTGTCGCTGTCACATCATATCCCAAGTTGGTTAAAAACAATGGTTAGAACGCCGGCAGCTACCACAATAAAAACAATACTGGTGACCACCGCCGAGGTGGTCGCCTCACCCACTGCCGAGGCGCTGCGCCCACATTGCATCCCCCTCATACACCCGGCAATAGCTATCAGGACGCCAAAAACCGTGGCCTGAATCAATCCGACAGCAAACTGGGTCAAGGTGAGTGAGACGACTGTCTGATGGTAGTATTCCATGAAACCAATATCGAGCATGGTCACACCGACGAAAAGTCCGGCCAGAATCCCGACCAGATCCGCATACAGGGTAAGCAGCGGCACCATCAGGATCAATGCAAGCATACGAGGCAAAACCAGAAATTCCATAGGCGAGATGCCAAGTGTCCTGTAGGCGTCGATCTCTTCATTGACCTGCATTGTACCCAGTTGCGCGGCAAAGGAGGCACCGGTTCTTCCGGCCATAATAATGCCGGTCATCAGGGCGCCCATGACACGAGCCATTCCCAAACCAACCAGACTGGCAACGTAGACCTGCGCGCCAAACATTTGGAGCTGAACGGCACCCATATAAGCAAGGATGAGACCCACCAGGAAGCTGATCAGGGTGACGATAGGTAGCGCCTGGGGGCCGCACTCTTGAATAATCAGGGCGATGTCAGAACGACGGAAGCGGGCCTTACCACTCAACAACCGCACAAAGACCAGAAAGGCCTCACCGATAAAACCAAGCATTTCTCCTGATGCCCGAACGAAGTCTAGGGCTTTCACACCTATCCTGGCCAGGACAGGTTCTCGTACGGTTTCTCTTCGTGCCCCTTTTCTTTCCGGGACGGCAGAGGATAGAGTAAGTAGTCTTTGCACTCCCTCCGGCAGTCCCTCTTTATTCATTTCGATCTCATATTGAGTGCAAATATCCCTAACTTTGATCAGGAATGTAAGAAAACCGCTGTCCCAGGCGAGAAGTTCCTCTGTGTTAAAGCTGATCTGCCTGAGAGAAGAATGTTGTTCAAGGTTTTTTTGAACGTCACCGATGGGGGGGAAATCATTTCCAATTACCCAGTCTCCCGCTACATTTATTAGCAACTTGTCAGCAGCAGGCGTGCTAAAAGCAATCTTGCATGGTGTAACTGTTTTTTTCAACACGGCATCTACTCTATTCTATTTGTTAATCAATTTAGGGTATCTCTATTAATTCTGGGCGAGGAGCTAAGTGAATTAAAAAAAACGAATTCAAGGCAAAAATTACAGCGAATAGCATGCCTATTTGCAAAGTTTTTAACGCAGAAGTCGATTTTTTAAACGCTTAGATGCCGTCCATGAATTATTAGAGGTACCCTTTATTCTTTATTTCCACACATCGCTGGCAGAAAAAGAAACAACAAACATCCTTCTCCAGATACCTTTTGTTTAATGGTATTGGAGAACCAGCCTATTCTTCAGATCCCAGCAAAACGCCCAGCCTGCGTGTACCTTCGTTACTATCGAGAGCAATCTTCACGGTCATGGTCAAGGGCACAGAAAGCAGCATGCCGATAGGGCCCAACACCCATCCCCAAAAAACCAGCGAGAGAAAGACCACTAATGTTGACAATCCGAGTCCCCGTCCCATAATCCTGGGCTCAACAATGCTTCCAATCACGATATTTACCACAAGATACCCGGACAATGCAAGGAGTCCCTTTATTACACCAAACTGAATTAATGCCAAAAGGATAGCAGGCCCGGCGGCAATGATTGAGCCAATATTCGGTACATAATTCAGCAGAAATGCCAATAAGCCCCATAGAAGAGGATAATTAACGCCCAGAATAGCCAGCCAGATTCCAATGCATATTCCTGTTCCGAGACTCGTTGCTGTCTTGATTCCCATGTAACGATTGATTTTTTCAATGAATGTATTGAAATGCGACTCTGATGTTTCAGGGGCGTCCGAGATCGCACGCAATTTTGCCGGGAAACTGGAAGCCTCCAGCAAAATAAAAACCACCGTAAGTAAGATCAAGAATGCATTGGTGAAAACACTGCCCAGTTTTGTAAGTAATCCTCCCACGAGGCTCATCGCTGCTCCGGGATTAAAAACCTCCAGTAAGCGCTCTTCAGGTATATCAATACCGCTCTGTTCAAACCATGTTATAAACACTTCTGACTTTTCCTTCAGACGCTCCTGATATGTGGGTAAATCTCTCGAGAAATCATCAAGAGACGTCCCAATTAATGCAGTCAGGAGTGTGCCGAATACAACGATTAACGTCACCACGATCAGCATGGCGAGAAATGAGGGGATTCCCTTTCCCTGGAGCCAGGACAGTGAAGGCAGGAAAATGACCGCAATAAAAACCGCCAGAAGAAAAGGCACAATAATCGGCTCTGCCGCGCGAATCCCGGCTACGACAATTACAAAGGAGGCAGCCGACATGAGGAATGACTGTTTATTATATTCAGACATATATCAATTGTACCCGATTTATTTTAAATAAACCAATCTAAGAATGATGGAACCATGACCATAAATTTTTAGGTTCATGTCCAATTATGTTTATTTCACCTATTTATTTCTGGACCTATTAATCAATAAATTCCATTTGCTCATGGAGAATTCAACGCGTATTCAATTCAGTCCCCGCTTTCAGGCATGGACTCTCCTCATCCTTATCATTCTTCATCAGGTAGTAAACATATCCTCCAGCCCGGGCAGGAAGAAATACAAAGGGCATAAATATCGTGCCATACAGCTCCAAAGCTTCCTTTAAAGGCAGCTATTTCGCTGAAGGTTTGTCCAGCGGTCCTTTAATCGTAACGGCTGAACTTCCACCCAACCGTTTTATCTTAGGTTTCGGCTGTATAACAATGTCGATTGTCTCATCCCGAAGATTCACCGTTCCTTTCCCCTGTGACCTCACACTGGGGGTATCGATATAAATGACCTGACTGTTGCCGATACCGTCATCAAATTCAAAATTCAGTGCCAGACAGTTCAGTTTCTGATAAGTACCCAGTTTTCTGGCAGTTGTTACAAAATCAATTGCATCTGCACCCAAAAGATCAGCGAGTTGCTTGATCTTGCCGTGTTCGATAGCAATTCCCATTTTGCCATTAAGAGCTGATGCAACCTCGCGGGGTGAGCCGCCGGAACTTTGAAGATCAATAGACAGGTTGAGATGTCCGCCAAGGATCATGGGAGAGTGAGCGTATGAGAACAGATCCGCAGTATCGATATCCTCTGCCTTCAGATCCAGCTTCATTTCCGGTTTGGAACCTCTCATGTCGAGGGTTGACTGCAGTGACACAAACCCGTCAGCATATGTCACTCTGGCAGGACCAATCAGCATGAGGCCGTCTTTCAGCACAACATCAATATCAAAGTCATTGAAAGTGAATCCCCGGCCGATAACCTCTTCAATTTCAAGATGGAAAATCAGATCCAGGTCTTTCAGTTCCGGAAAGGGATAGGGTTCGTCAGAAAATATTTTTTCCCTGTGAATTTTTTTGTCTTTTTTTGCCGTCTTCTCTCTCTCCCGCTCCTCGGGGTAGATGCCAAGGTCATCAAGGTAGATCTTCGGAGCAGAGATATTTACACTGATACGCTGCCCTTCGTTCACCCGGGACAGGTCTATCTTTGCGTTGACCTCTGTCTTCCCCGAATGTGCCGTACCGTCAATATGAAGATTGTCCCTTGATCCGGTGAGCGTCGCCTTCCCTTTTACCCGATGATCTTCCGGAACCTTGTGTCCGTAAAGTTCTTCAGCCCATGGTTTTGTCGCAGATTCAAAGGAGACAGAGACGTCCATTTTTTCTGTGCTCAAAATGTCATTAATGCTCCCCTCTATGAGAAAAGTTGGCATCTTTTCCGGACCTGTGCGGAGCAGAAACGTTTCAACATTGAGATCGCCGTCACGATCATTGATACGTGCGTTTATGTTCAGATGCCCCAGATCAGGGAGGTCCATTTCAGTAATTTTTTCTACAGCACTCATATCGGGAGTTGAGGCTGTCAGTTCTATGTTAATCCCCTGTAGAGGCATGTCTTCTTCCGGCCGAATGTGCTGTACCCCGCCATGAATGGATGTCTTCAGCCCTTTGGGAGAAAGGGACAGTAATTCAATGTCAGAGAGCGAAAGGTCTTCAGGGCTCCCTGATACAGACAACCTGCCATTGATTTTCCCTATATCCAGGAGATCATTTTCCAGGTGTTCTGCAATGATCCTGCTATCCAGATCATGAAGCTGAAAAGATACATCTATTCCGTCAAAGGCCACATCGGTCC
Organism: Desulfobia sp.; assembly: GCA_030608985.1. Classification (GTDB taxonomy): domain Bacteria; phylum Desulfobacterota; class Desulfobulbia; order Desulfobulbales; family SURF-16; genus Desulfobia. Next base: position 5,724 of record JAUWDC010000028.1, read on the forward strand.
CTCTCATCACGTATTCAACACTCCCTTCTGCTCTCATCAGAACGTTCTCTTTCCCGCCTATTACAAATTCAATATCATCAAAACCATAGCCCTCTTTTCGCCCGACGACACGAGAGGATCCTTCTATCGGGCCGAAATCGGGGATGGAAATACCGGCGTAGGGAGAAAGCAATGAGGTCTTCTCTGCATAAAAGGAATTGATTATTTCAACTTCTGAGGCGGGTTTGTCACTGTCGAATGTGACTTTACCGATCCGCCCCCTGCATTCAAAATGTAAGGGCCCCGGATGACCTGCCCGGATAACAATGTCCTCCAATGACATGACTTCAGTCGTCCCTGACAAACGAAGAGAGGCCTTTGCTGGTTTCAGGTCAGGGAGGGCTCGTGCTGCCAGTAATCTCTGAAAGGTTGAAAGGCTTGGCGCATTCATGTTCATGTCGAGATCATAGGTACCAAGATATTCCCCGGTTTCCTGTTTCTCCAGAATATACCTTCCTGAAACATTAGCTGCCACACCATCAGGGTCTGTCATTTGAACAGTAATACCATCAATAGTCAGGCGGTCACCCGATCCGTGTACACGGAACTCTGCGGATACATCGTCAATCTCAGGCAGTTCAATCCCTACATTCGCAAAAAGCTGAGGCGCCCTGTCAGCTGCTACCGACAGGGACAGATCAATTCCCGAGACAGGGAGGTCCGGGTCAAGGGGGATCGACCCTACACGTCCCTGTGCATCGATCCAGACGCTTTCCGGTTCACCGGCTGTTATATGAATATCCTTCAGTTCAGGCTTCATGAGTGGACCGGAGAGCTGTGCCTTGCCGCTCAGAGGTCCGGTGTCCGGTAACCAGTCGAATAGTATAGATTTAAGGAGCTGTGTGTTTTTCGCTTCCATGTTCAGCCTGAGGTCGCTCTTTAACTTTTCGGGATCAAAGGGAGTTTCTCCTATCACAATATTTCCACTGGCTGTTATTGTCGCCTCTTTTCCCTTTTCCAAAGATAGACTCAGATTCTCGACAAGATAATCTCCCTCAATATTGCGCAGTTTACCTGTGAAGATCACTTTATTAATGCTATGCAAGTCCTCGGGCAGCAGCAGGGTAGTCAGTTCTCTATCTGAAGTTGATGCGGAGATTGTAATATCAGTTCCTTCACCGGTAAGCAGGTTTGCCACCTCGCCTTTCGCAGAAAACTCAAAGTTCGGCTCGCCGCTTATCTCCATACGAAAATCTGAAATGCCCGGGGCATCAATATCACCGATTACCCTGGCATTGAGATCAAGATGACCCAGTCTCGGGACATCTACTTTCAAGACGTTAGATATGTTTGACAGTTCTGCCTCCTCAACTGTTATATGCATATTCAGGCCTTTCCCCTCCACAGGATCATCAATGGTACCCGATATTCTGAAAGCGTGATCATCGACATTCAGGCTGAGATCAACCGGATATGGCCGGATATGCCTGAGAGCATTCGAGACGGAACCGAGCTGACCGTCTATGGAAAAATCCGTGTTTTCGACAGTGCCCGCCCCCTTTATATAGAGCAATCCCGTATCCCGAACATCATCAATTATGCAATTGTGCAGAAGAACCTGCATCGAATAATCTGACTCTTTATCCAGATAGGTCACATTAATATTTGTGAGAGTAACACTTTCCAGGATTGGGAGGTCTATATCAGCTATTTTTTCTCTGAGTTTTACCTTTTCGCTTTGATCGGGACGAGGGCCGCCGTTGTCAACATAGGATACCACAGCATCTTTGACAAACAGCTCCTTGATCAGAACAACTCCGGATAAAAGTGGCTTTAGTGCGATCTTGGTTCTGATATGGCCTATGTGTGCCGAGAACAGATGTTCATCATTTTTACGAGGCTCGACCTTAATTCCCGAAACTGACAGTGACGGATCCATTGAAATGTCAAGAGAGAGTGGACCATCTATTTCTATTCTGTAATCAGTAACACGTGTAAGTGTCCGGGCAAGAAGATCTTCATCTATCGTATAAATGAGAACAGCAACGGATGCAAGGAAGACAAGAAGTATGACACATATTGAGAGAAGGAATATCCTGAACTTACGCATATGCCTCCGGGGATATTTCCAATTGAAAGGTTTATATGGCTGGATTCATTTTTTGAGGTAGATACATCTAATACCTAATAATTTCCATCAGCAAACGAACAGGCGTGGATAATTCCTTTTCATATGCTCAACGCTAACTTAACAGCCGGTACTGTGAAAAGTCTTCATCTGATTTTGCATAGTCAAGCCTTAGAAAGATGTGCCAACACCGAGTAAGATGCCGTAATTGGTTTCGTATTTACCAGATCCTTCACTAGTTTTCATCCGGAAACTTCAAATCCCCCCTCACCCCCCTTTGCAAAGGGGGGAAAGATTGGACTCCCCCTTTAAAAAAAGGGGATTAAGGGGGATTTCCGGATAGACACTCACTAAGGTCACTACAGATGATTTGGTTTTTTTGTCAAAAGTATCGTTAACATATGTCTCTGACATGGCAGACCATATCAGCTTCTCATTAAAAGTCGCTCCCTGATGCGTAACTTGCATCAGGTCCATCAGGCAGCATCTGAACAATATTCTATTCGATTTTAGCTTTTTGTGAAAGTTCCTTGAATTCGCCCAAATTCCTAAGTCGGAATTTGGGAATTCGTATTCCAAAATCTGCCTCATACTTTAGGTTCTCAATGACCTCTCTGAAGTTTCTTCATGTTTTCAAAATCCCGATGCCATCCGTAGACTAACTG
>JAUWDC010000275.1 GCA_030608985.1 Desulfobia sp.
TAACTGCCTTTTTTGAGGAACATGTCCTTTTTTATAGCTCCAAAAAGTTTCTTCTCCTTCGACAACTCCATGTCTTTCTAAATGTAATAGGGCAATTAAAATTCAAACAAAATCAAGAAAAACGGGTAACACTTTTACCACTGTGTTTTTGATTTAATAGATCATCAACATACAACCATATTTGTTCTTTTATGTCAGGTTCCAGCTGTGACATTCTCGCTAGGCTATCCTGAAATTTCTTTCTCAGAGTGCCTACATATTTTGTTGCTTTTATTAATTCCATTGTCCATTCCTGAGCCCTTCTAAGAGCCATATCTGTGATATATTTTGCTGGAGAGCTAAAGGCCGTGAGCATTATATCTATGACATTTTCCACGGTTGTCTGTTTTTGCTCATTCTGTTGTTGCTGGTCCATTATCTGCTTTTTCAGCTGACCGTAGTTATATCGTTCCCGGCACTGTTGTTCGTATGCTCGATCATCCTGTTCCTGCTGAATACGTTTAAGAATACCAAAGAAATAAGGTAGGGTTAAACGACCTTTCTTTCTGTTAACCGCTTTTACAAATGCTTCTTCGGCGGCAAGAATTGCCTTCATGTTATAAAATGTTATCGTTTTTTCAGCTCGATTGACCGCTGCAACTTCAACCGGGATTTTCAGGCTTTTGGTGAGACAGCGCAGAAGATCAATTTTGTGACAATCATCAGTTGTGCTTGTTTTTAGATCTATTCGACTTTGAAGTTTCCGCTTTAGATTATCTCGGACTTCCTCAGATGTTGACTCAACCATACGAGTAGCTGGAGACCTGATATCCCGTATTAATGCCATACTATTTCTCATTTTTATATAGACAGAAACAATTTTTTGCAGGACACTTTCAGCCAGTGCTTCCGGGGATGATGTGTCTATACGAATAACACCAACGATCTTTTTAAACTGACTGAAGGCTCCTTCAATTGTGCCATTTCCTTTAGGGTTGGCAGGTCCTGCAGGGACATGCTTGATATCATGGGAGTCAAGAAAATCCCTACTGATATCACTGAGGTTGGCTGATCCACTGTCAGATACTATACCAACAGGGGTACCCCATTTCTGACAATGAGCTTTCAATACTTTGATAAACTCCTCCGATGTTTCTTCTTTAGAGATGCTGAACGCAGTATGAGCAAAACTGTTTGTATCAACAGCCATTTCCAGGTTCAGCTTTATAATTTGATCTTCTATATGTACCTTTATCTCACTGCCATCCACACTTACAAGACCGTTGGAGATCTCCCGCCGAAGTTTCTGGTAAAATCGCGGCCTTTTCTGCCGGGTCTTTGGAGATCTCAGGTCATTGGCTGTCAGGATATTCCCCACTGTCTTCGCACTTAAGGAAATGTTCTCTTCTTCTTTCAGCATCCGGGTAAAACTATCTAGACGGATCCTCTGTTCTTTTGCTTTGTACTGTCCTGCAATTTCAATGATCGCTCGAACCATGTCCGGTGTCACCTTACTTCTTCTACCTCTTTTGTCCGGTATTTTTATGAGCCGCATAGAAGCATCAAACCCCTTATCCCAGCCATTTAGTGTACTTGCTGGAAGCAGCAGAAGAAATGATATTTTCCTTAATCCAAGGTCATGATCACGTAAAAAAGTTACAGCTTTCTTTTTTTGTTCTTGTTCATGGTGAGTTTTTTTTTACTAATTCATCAAAACCATGGATCTCCATGGCAAGACGTAACCCTTTATTTTCAACGTTAAGATCAGCATACTTCTTCGAAATTTCCTTATGCTCAACCTCCAGATCAGAAAGCTTTCGAATTGCATCTTCATTGTCCTTTACTGATTTATCTGCCTCACCCACCCATTGATAACCCGTCTTCCTCGATATTCCCGCCTTTTCACAAATTTCCTTTACACTGGCTCCTTTTGTTATACCTTTTCCCTTGGCAATTTGAGATGCTTTGATCAGTACTCTTACCTCTTCAGGAGTTAATTTTTCCATTAATATGTTCTCTCTGTCAGATGAATAGGCTGGCCCATAAGATGGAGTGTTAAATTACCTTTTGGTCCTATAACAAGGTTGAAAATGGTTCTATCAATCCCAAGCCCTAAGTACGGTGTTTTATTGGTAATGTCAACACCTTGGCTTAAATCTGAAAGAATTTGCTCACTCTGACCATGAAAACGTTCTGCTGGTACCAGTAACCCTCCGATACCCTGATGAGTACGTTGGTAATTATACTTATTCACCCACTCTTCAACTGCAGACATGGCTTCCTGGGCAGTTGAAAAATGGCGCTGCTTCAAGAGTTCATGCTTGATGGTTTTATTGCAAGCCTCAACTTTACCAAGCGTTTTAGGATGATGGGCGCTGGCATGTGTATGATCAATTCCAAGCATCTCTAAATATTTCTCAAAACGGTTGACACCATGCCAGGAATAAAAAACAAAGCCCCGGTCCGTCAAGATCTCTTCCATTTTTCCATAACGATTTACTGCACGATCTACGGTGTGAATCACCTCGTCCATTGAGCTTTTTTCAAGCAAACTCCAGCCAAGGATAAACCGGGAATAATCATCAAGGATGAGAATTACGTATACCTTGAGTTTGTTAATGAAAAACTCAAGGATGTCCATCTGAGCAAGTTCAAGAGGGCGGGAAGCTTCAAATCGTTGATTGTCCCGGCTATCAGGTTTTTTCTTTCTTATCTTGTAGCCATTGGCAACCATGATATTCCTGACAGATTTTGTTGATATTGTAATTCTCTGACGACGAAGCTGATTTCTTACCTGACCAGGACCATACTCTGGGTTAGCCTCCCAGGTATCTACCACCGCCTGTTCTTGTTGAGGTGATATCTTTTTTATACCTCGGCCAGGTCTGGGAACCTGGTATTCAAGGAAACCTTGCTCTCCCATAACCTCAAGCTGCTTCTTCCAATCATACACCGTGGTGAAATGAACCTCTGCAATACTTGCAGCATCTTTAACGGTTGTCTGTTTTGCACTCCTTAAAATTGAGAGTTTCTGTTTCTGACTGAAATGTTTCCGGATCATAACACTTTCTCCTTTTTCAATATTGGGAAAAAGTGTTACCTTATTTTAATCGATTTTGTACGATTTCTTACTACCACGAACAGGTAGATGGTAAATTTGAACACAGGTGGAGGTTCAAAATGTTGTGTTAAGTTTTACTGTCAAGATCTTTTCAGCGCGCAACAAT
>JAUWDC010000209.1 GCA_030608985.1 Desulfobia sp.
CAGAACTCTCTCTGGCGAGCCAGAACCTCGACAGATTGGCCCTTCTTCATAAACAAATATTTGACGACATCAATACTGGTATCATCACAGTTGCAAATGATGGGAGCATCACTTCCTTTAATAAAGCAGCTGGCCTGATAACCGGATATCGTGCTGTTGAAGTACTTGGTAAAAATATTAAAACGCAATTTCCTGAATTTGTAGAAAAAAAATTAGAAGACGGTAGACCTGTTGCCTCTTTTACAAGAAAAAGTGGAGAGCATATCCCGGTGGGATACTCCTGGACACGGTTAAACATGCCGGGAGACAGCAAAAACAGCAAGGTCTACACCATGCAGGACCTGAGTAAAATCAAGGCAATGGAGGATACAATACGCCAGGCTGAAAAAATGGCGGCCATTGGCGAGATGGCAGCTGGAGTTGCCCATGAATTCAGGAATCCCCTGGCCGCTATTTCAGGTGCAGCTCAGGTCCTCCAGGGTGATTTAGAAAGTGATCCGGACTCCCGTGGTCTTATAAATATTATTACCAGGGAATGTGACCGACTTGACGGCACCATTCGAGACTTTCTCCAATTTTCCAAACCGGCTGCTCCGGAAAAAAACTGGTTTTCACTCAAAGGCCTTATTGAAGAAAGCTACGAACTTCTTGCTCAGTCTCCCAAATGGAATAATAGTATCACTGTTATCAAAGAGATCCCTGAAAACCTTGACTGCTGGGGAGATTCCGGTCAAATTAAACAGGTAGTAATCAACCTGATAACGAACGCCAGAAATGCCATTGGGGACAATGAAGGAATGATCAAACTCTCTGCTAAAGAGGACACAATAGAGTCGAAAGAAAACACTGTTATTTGTGTTGGGGACAATGGTCCTGGAATTCAGGAGAAAATACTGCCAACTATTTTCGATCCTTTTTTTACCACACGGGAAAATGGTACCGGACTCGGCTTGGCAATCGTTCGACAACTCGTAGATAGTCACGACGGGACAGTAAGAGCAGAAAACAACACCGATGGTCCCGGTGCCAGATTTACCATCACCCTTCCTCTCCCGTAAGCAGTCACTATATACGAACAAGAAAAGCCTGCTGCCATTTCGGCAAGCAGGCTTTTTTTTTTGCTTAGACTATATAAGTTATAAATCTCTTATTTGTCTTCATTCTTACTGTGAACCAAAACAGCGCCGGCAAGACCAAGCAACCCAAGATTTTTCATCTTTTTCATCTCAGGCTTCATACGGGCCATCAAACTACGGCGCAGAGAAGCTTCAGGCATCTCTGTTGGTGTAGAAGTCGTCCTGAGCAGATGATCATCTTTCTTATTGCCAAAATAAAGGACATTAGGACCAATACTCACTGCAGCAGAAATAAGTCCTTTTGCTCCCTTTTTAACGTACTCGGAAACCGCTGACTTTGGATCATCAAGATCTCCGAATATCCGCGCTTCCGCCAGGCAAGTCTGAACACAGGCCGGTTCAAGTCCCTTATCGACACGAGGTTTACAGAAGCTACACTTATCTGCAATGCCATCTTCACCCAGGTCGGGATTAACATAACGGGCACCATAAGGACAGGCATCAGCACAAGCACCGCAACCAAGACAACGTGGCTTATCAATCTGCACCGTACCATCAAAAGGATCTTTCCAGGTAGCGGCCACTTCCATGGTCTTTGTCTTGTTTGTTTTAGGATCTGTAAATGTCATTTCAACTATATCTGCGGGGCAGACCTCTACACAAGCCGGCTCATTACAATGATTACACAGGCCAGGATAATATGTTGATGCCATACCATACGGTGTATTTGAAGGCCCCATACGACGAACCCAGTTTCGACCCTGGTCAGCAGGAACATCCCACTCAGCCTTGCAGGCAATAGTGCAGGCATGGCAGCCTACGCACCTGTTCAGATCTATTACCATTGCATATTGCATATTTTTATCCTCCAACTCCGGACATCCGGAATATCTAGTTAATTAAATATAAGCGTCAAACAGTTCAGATTATGCCGGGATATCCAGTACTTTTCCATCCTTTACAAGCTTGACAAAATTATTCCGCATTCCATGGGATCCTGTTTCCGGATCAACAGCAAGTTTCGTAATCAATCTTTGATCATCAACACCAGCACCAACACCAACAGTCATTGCAGGGTTCTTTGTGCCATACCCATGAGCCATATACACTGTATCTTTGCGGATACCTGGAGTTACTTTAACCGAAGTAGAAGTGCCGGATATAACGCCTTCGCTGTTCACCAATGTTACCCTGTCCCCATCCTTCAGACCAATTTCCCTGGCTGACTCGTCATTGAGCCATACGGGATTTTCAGGCATAGCGTGATACAACCAGACATTGTTCTGGCTCCGATTAAATGTATGTACCGGCGCACGACCATAAACCAGTCGCGCATAGCCCTTTGGGACCTCTTCAACAGGAATATAGGTAGGTACTCCAGGGTAGCCGTTCTCTTCAATATCCTCGTTATAAAAGAGAACCTCAAAATCTTCAGAGACTCCATAAGGATCTTTACCCGGCTGGATGTGAATACCGTTTTCTTTCTGGAGCTGAGCAATGGAGAGGCCTGCGGAGGCGAGCTCCTTGTCGACTTTCTCTTCCTGGCTGGCAACAGGTATCTTGTCACCATGCCCCATCCGTTTTGCCAATTCATTAGTGATCCAGATCGGATCTTTCCTTTCAAATAGAGGATCAACTAATGGTGTCCGAGCTGAAATATATTGCTGATGGGTATCAGCAAAATTCCACTGAGTACCCTTCTTGATATAATCATAACGTTCCAGATATGAACATTCCGGCAACAGAATATCGGCATACATTGTTATATCCGTGGGCATAACATCAACACACATGACAAAATCCATCTGCTTGAGCGCCTTGATTGTCATTTCCTGGTTCGGAATAGTCTGTATCGGGTTCTGGCCCCAGATAACACAACCTTTGATAGGATATGGCTTACCGGTTACACAGGCTTCACGAATCAGATCTGTGGGGGTTCCAGGAGGTGCATAATGATATTTGTCCGCCATCACTTTGAGATTATACTCGTCATCGTGATGTCCTTTTGCCCAGCTGATCCCTTTAACCTTCGGGCCTTTGGGCTTGACGAAACCGCCTTTCACACCAACCGCGCCGAGGAGACCTGTAAGGCAGGCCAGACTTCTCTCCCGCTGAAAATCATTACCATTCCAGCTTACGTGCCGACCGGGATGAATAGAAACATGCGGCGCATTAACGGCCAGCATTTCAGCGACGTCCTTAATCTGAGATGCCGGCACATCACAGATCTTTGCAGCCCAGTCCAGGGTTGCATGGGCGATACCTTTTTTGAATTTATCAAAACCGTCTCCATATTCTTCGACAAAATCAGCGTCATATTTTTTATTCTCAACAAGATAATTCATGACAGCCAGCAGGAATGCGGTGTCAGTGCCTGGTTTAATTTTCACCCAGATATCAGACTTAGCAACTGAAGATGAGTAGCGGGGATCAACTACGATAAGTTTGGCACCATTCTCAAGGCCTTTGAGGTATCTCTTGAGATGAGAGACATGAACATTTTCACCAAGATGACAGCCAAGGAAAAGCATTGCTTTCGCATTTGGCATATCTACATGCTCGCCTGGTGGTGTACCGATAGTGGCCACATAGGCAGTGTCCCTTATACCGCGGCACTGGGAAAAAGAAGCCTCACTCACATTATGAGTGCCGACTATTCTATCAAAATAATGCATGGGATATTTTCCTGAGGCACCGTGGGGAAACATGGCGATACCGTGTGCACCGTATTTATCCTGTACAGCTTTCAGTTTTGCGCCACATTCATCCAAGGCTTCTTTCCATGAAATGCGTTTCCATTTCGG
>JAUWDC010000182.1 GCA_030608985.1 Desulfobia sp.
CGGTTGGATAGTAGACACCGGTAACTCCACCGGTACCTATAGTGACAAAAGTCCGGCTGTAACCAGTTGAAACTGAAAGCAAAAGAGAAAGAAGGCAGCAGGTGAGAAAGAGCGGTTTTTTCATAGGGTTTCCTTTATTCGTATAAGTTGATCGGTAAGATCATTAATTTCTCGTATCCAGTATGCCTCTGACCCAAAATCAGGTGCTACGTGGGAGAAGCCGTCCTCGGCAACCTGGTGGGCACACCAGGCGATGTAATGGATATAGCGCATGGCCCGTAGAGGTTCTATCAGTCGCAGTGTCTTTCTGTCAAATGGTCGAAATGTTTCATATCCTTCAAGAAATATTTCTATCTCGGCAAGAGATTCATTGCTATAGCCCGGAAGCAGCATCCAGAAATCCTGTACAGGCGGTCCTGTGGCCATGTCGTCAAAGTCAATGAGGTAAAAGGATTCTTCCGGGCGATAAATGAGATTGGCAAAATGGCAATCTCCATGGATTCGTATCATTTCAATGTCTTCAAACATCGGGCCTATGGCACTGATGACGGAATTGGAGATATTTTTAAACTGCTCGGCAAGATCCGGTGGAAGAAAGTTTTCCTGTAGAAGGAAGTTAACTTGCTTTGCTGTTGATTGGTCAGGTGCAAGGGTAATCCTGTCTCGTGGCTGGCGACTGCAGCCTACAGCATGGGTTCTGCTGAGTAAATGTCCCAGCTCCAGCCATTTGTCATCACTGTACTCAAAAAAACTGCGGCAGCCTTTTATGGGCAATATGGCAAAATGGATGTTCTCATAGCGTCCTAAAGTCATGCCTTTAATATGCTTGAGAGGTGCTATGACTGGTATCTCATGTGCTGTGAGTTCCAAAAGAAAATCGTGCTCATCCTGTAAAGCGTTTTTTGACCATCTGCCGGGACGATAGAATTTTATAACAATACCGGTGCCATCCTTCTGTTCCAGTTCAAAGACGCGGTTAATATAACTGGCCAGTGAACGACAGATATTCGTACATTGCACGCCCAGGCAGTCCTCCACCAGAGTGATAACTGTTTCAGGTGATAACGAGTGAAATGCTGTCTTTATTTTTTGATCTTCAGGAATATTCATTTCTGGTTATTTTTTATTTCACCCGCCTGCGATCAACTCGCAACACACAGGTGTCAGTCTCAGTCAGTACGCGGCCGGATGCCTCGTACTGTTTCCTGATATGAGTCGTTTATTATTTTTCTGGATCCTGACGGCTTTGATGTAATACTGATCGTAAGCCTGTCCTGGGGATCTTGTTCTGCGATTTCAGATGCTTCCTTCATGGCTTTTTCTTTCTTGATAACAGCAGGTGCCAATATGGTCTGCTCCTCCGGGCTAGTCGGATTTTTCATCGTCATCCAAATTGTAATGACAACCAGCAGGAGAAAAAGAGCTGCAGCGCCAGTATAGACTGGCTTCACTCGCGAAAGAACGGAAAGCAAAGCCTTTGCCGACATACCTTTTCTCCTGTGCGTGTCAGTCTGGCTGGATCTGGAGAGAACGGTTTCCTCTGTTGGTGAAGAGGCTGCTGCCACAAAAGAATTTTTCCCGGTTTCGAGTGATTCTGTCAAGGCAGTTGAGAATTCTTCGGCATTCTGAAAGCGTTGGCCTGGGTTTTTGGCAAGGGATTTAAAAACACATTGATCCAGATCTGGGTAAATTGATAGATTCAGTTCGGAGGGAATTATTGGTGTGTCATGAATAACCCGGTGCATAATTGCGGTCATATTATCCCCAGGGAACGCTTTCTCGCCAGTAAGGAGATGGTACAGTATAGCTCCTGTTGAAAAAATGTCAGATCGGTTGTCAACAGGTGTCCCTGTGCATTGTTCAGGGGACATATAGGAAGGAGTGCCAAGCACGTCGCCATGCTGGGTCAGGTTGGAAGATTCGATTCGGGCGATACCGAAATCTGTTATCTTGATTCGGCCATTTTTAAGCAGGATTATGTTGTCAGGTTTAATGTCTCGATGTATGACACCCTTTTCATGGGCATAGGCAAGACCATCGAGAATCCCTTTTATGATATCTACCACTGCCTCAAGGGGGAAACGTTCATTGTTGGCAATGGCTTCCCTAAGGGTTCTGCCTTCCACATATTCCATGGCAATGAATGCGGTGTTGTTTTCTTCACCGTATTCATAGACGGTAACAATGTTGGGGTGACTCAGCCTGCCGGCTGCCTGTGCTTCTGTCTTGAAGCGAAGGAGGACCTGCTCAGCATCTTCGGCGTCAAGGCAATCCTGCTTTATGGTTTTTAGTGCAACAGTACGGTCAATAAAAGAGTCATGGGCTTTATAGACTATACCCATTGCCCCACGTCCGATTATGGAAGTTATGTTATATTTTCCCAGCTGGCTTGGTTCGCTCATATTGCAACACAACAGATTTTGACTGTCTTATGAAAAGTTTTTTTCTCACCACAGAGCACACAGAGATCACAGAGTTTTTTTTATTACAAGCGGTTGCCTCTGTGATCTCTGTGTGCTCTGTGGTTAATGTATAGTTTTTACGATTTCATTAAACTTGATGTTATCATATACTATGGGGAAAGGAAAAATAGAAATAATTTTGAAAATGTCTACCAATGAGTATGAGTTGTATGGGAACTGAGAAAGAAACTGGGTGGGATTAATGGTTGAAATTAGCCAAAATATTTATATTCCGGAAAAGGAATTGAAATTTGTCTTTGCCAGGGCAAGCGGTCCCGGCGGGCAGAATGTCAATAAGGTCAACACAAAAGTGACCCTGCTTTTTGATGTTGTCAGCTCCCCGAGTTTGACAGAGGAACAGAAGACAAAAATAAGAAACAGACTGTCAACCCGCATTAGCAGAGGAGGAGTTCTAAGGGTAGCGGCAATGCGATACCGGAGCCAGAAAGCGAACAGAGAAGACGCAGTAAAGCGTTTTGCAGAGCTTCTCTCTTTTGCTCTGACGGAAAAACCCCATAGAAAGAAAACGAAAGCGTCCCGAGCGGCCAGGGAAAGGCGTTTCCAGGCAAAGAAGCAGAGAAGCAGGATAAAACAGTCCCGGCAAAAGGTGACCTCGGAATAATCCTTGCATAATATTGTAGGGTTGTATGGTGGGATTGCCTCGTTGTAGTATGAGTGTTATTGTGTCAGGAATGTCTCGGTCATTTCCTTCTGAAACAGGGACTAATCTGGCTTCAGGGTGTTGAAGAAGTTGGCGGCTAACCTCTTGAGCCTGTGTGAAAAAAAGTTTTTTTTTATAGAGAAGTAAAAAAAAAGGGGAAGGCCTAGAGAGAAAAGTGTTTGTTTTTCCTGCTGATTTCCGATAGAGTAACTGTGCCTAGCTGAAGAGTCGAAGTTCAAGGTAGGCGGCGAAGATATATCTCGCCACGAGTTTCATCAAGGTGCAATGACTGTATGTTTAATTTGCCTGGTATCCTGAATGTGAGGAAGTCAGGGGTAGTCCACAATGAAAATTTTACAAAGGAATTGCTGAGAAGATGTCCATGTCGCTTGAGAAAGAAGTGGAAGAATTATTGACGCAGGGAGTCAAGAAAAAGGACATTTTTCGAAAGCTTGGCACGGGAGACGATAAAGCCAAGTCCAAGGTCCTTTTTTACGTAAACAATATGACAACCCCTGAGAAGAAGAATACGTATCAGTATCTCAACTTCTTTATTGCTATATTGCTGGGCTTTATTACCGCCAATAAACTCATTACAGTTTTTGTTGCATTCAGTATGACAGGGTTTATGCTGACCCTCCTCAATCTTATCGTTCCTGCCGTCAATATTCATGTCATGCGGGAAGTATTACGATTCAGACGCCTCGGCTACCAGTTCCTGGTGGTTATTTCCATCCTATCCTTGTTGCAACCAGAAAATCACGCTCCGCGCGAGATGACCATTTTTGTTATCCTTGCCTGTGGCGCAGCTTTTTTATATCTGAAGATTTATCCTAGTAAGGCACTATTGCAGCAAGAAATTGAGAAAGTTTGATTCAATTTCAAATGCTGTAATGTTTTTAATCCGTATTTTGGGAGAAATTGGCACTTTTCCGGGTCAACATGGGTCAACCCTGACGTGATTAAAAATTATGCGTGATTTCAACAGGATATCCATTGATAGCCGTTTTTCTGGGTCAGGAAAGACTCAGAACAGTTTGTTCGCTGATAATCCGGCTGTATGGGTGCAGTTGTCTACATTGTCGGAGAAACAATAGGTAACGCAAC
>JAUWDC010000134.1 GCA_030608985.1 Desulfobia sp.
CATACCGTGAACGTTAAAATAGCCGGGAAAAAGGATATTGCGGCAGCTTTCGATAATATCTGCGGCCCGCTGTCGGGAAGGCAGCGGATCGGTATTTATATGTTCAAAACAGCTTTCATTGCCACAGGATTGAATCAGTTGATCGACAACCTGGGGAAGATTGATCCGGTATTTGTTTGTTTCAGATCTTTCAAGTTTGCAGGAACCATCTTTGGGGAATTCGAGGCCATATTTAATGTCCATTGCGTTATCCTTAACCCAGATAAACTGGAAAATACATTAAGGTTTTAGGGACTCAGTTCAGTACCCCCTTGAGGGGTATAAGTGCCTTAATAGTAGATTCTAATCTATTGATTTTATTGTAATTTTTTATTTCTTGCCATAAATAACATGAAAACAACTGATAAGGCACTAAAAAATATCTTGGTTTTGGTTTGATTTTAGGGAAAGATAACCACGTGAGTAATGAAATGCAAGGTTTGGATACTGAACGTTAACAGCTAATACCTAACCCAACCTACAGCTTTAATAGGTATTATGTCCCCCCATTTAAGAGTGAAAATATCCAAAATCCACATTCCGAAATCCGAGATCGTATGAAAATTCTCTCATTTCATCTTTTGCTTGAGACAGAATGGAACCGTGTACTTCATGGACAGGAATTGTCTTCCGAAGATATTGCAGCCATTCAGAATGCGGATGGCGTGATTCTTCCCCAGGGATGCAAAGAAAGCATCTACCGTACTACGTGTAGATATTGCAGCAATGTATTTCCAAACTATGATGCCCGTTTCAGCCACCCGGGGAAGACAGGGCAGGCGCTCTTGTTTGTTGAGCAGGGTGTTGCCACCCCACGTACATGTATTATTGAGAATGCTGACCATCAGCTTCATTGCCCATCATCTTCTTTTACTTTTCCGTTTGTTTTCAAATCTGCCTGGGGAGGGGAGGGAGAAAAAGTTTTTTTGGTTCACTCTGAGATAGACTTGAAGAGATGTCTTGAATTGGCGCGTGGCTGGGAGAAGGAAAATCTCGGTGGTTTTTTGTTTCAGGAGTATATCCCTACAGGCGGCCGCAGCCTCAGGGTTGTGGTGATTGGATCGAGCATGCACCCTTACTGGCGTGTCCAGGCTGGTGAAGATGGGTTTTATACAAACCTGGCTAAAGGCGCCACTATTGACACAGCGAGTCATCCTGATCTCATGGCCAAGGCATGCCGGAGACTGCAGCCATTTTGCCATGATACAGGGATAAATCTGGCCGGTTTTGATTTCATTTTCAATGAAAAGGACAGAGATCCTGAGCCGCTTTTCCTTGAAATTAATTACGGGTTTCGCACCCACGGCCTGGGTGGCCCGGACAGCTATCTCATGCTGCTTGAAAAGACAGTCAGGGAGTGGAGAGAAAATCTTTAATCTGTTTTGATGTCAGAAAGACTCCCGACAATTTCTTTTCCCCCTTGATAAGAGTAGGAATCATCCGGATTCCGTCCTGCCAGCTTGTGAGAGGATTGGCAACCACATCAATTTCTTCCACTTCCAGATCAGGGTGTTCTTCCTGTATTTTCTTGAGCTCACGGCTCACAAACATGCAACGCGGTCAGATGGATGATTTATAGAAGGTTATTTTCATAAAGTTTTAAGTTGAACAAAGTTTTAAGTTTTAAGATGCGGGTTCATGCATCAAGATTGAATAATGGGGGACATAATACCTATTTTTATCGATGTATTTCGCATATGGCTCCAAAGGTTTTAAAAATAGGTATTATGTCCCCCATTATTCGTGAAATCCGAAATCCGCAGTTATCCTTTCTCCAGAAGGTTTTGAATATAGTGCTGTTCTGGTTGGGGGGGGATAAAGAAATCAAGATTATTGTTCCAGCGGCTGACATAATACTTTGTCAGCAGCATACGCATGGTGTTTTTGAGCTGGACCAGAGTGGAGCACCTCTGGACAAAATATTCGCCGTAATTATTCTGGGTGATTATATCAGACCTGAGATCTTTTGAGCCTCTTACGGGCTCTTTATCTAAATTAACAACCGCAAGCGCCTTGATTATCTTTTCATTGCTCAGCATTTCATCGGCCGAGATCCGGGAAAAACTGATAAGAGGAAATGTGGCGAGCAGTTTGTCTGTAAGTTTCTGGATATCATCGAGAGTAACCAGGAAAGGATGTTCCACCATATGAAGTTGTGTTTTTTTCTGAACAATGCCGTTTATGACAAGCCAGACAGTGAGTTGCACGATGTCTTTTTCCTGGTGGATGAGAATGGCTTTCTCTTTTCTGATATCTTCCCAGCCGAGTCGTCCCTGGTATACGGCATACATATTGCCCCCGCGCTGTTTCGAGAAGTGAAATGTTATCTCCTGTTGTCCAATGTCATAGCGGGAAAGGCTGTGGAGGTATGATATCTTCCCAGGTTTGTTTTCATAGAAACTGAAAAGTTTTTTCCCCAGTATGGAGAGATCACGCTGGGTGATGGTATTATCAACATTGTCCTGAAAGGCCGATTGCTGGTCGCGTAGTCGTGTATATGTTGCCAGGAGAAAGGCGTGGACCCGCTTTCCTGTTTCCTGCTGTTTTTTAAATTGCCATGTGTGCAGTGTGGCGAGGCTTTTATAATTCACAGGTAATAGATTCCATCTTTTCATGAGCTGTAGGGTGATTTTCAAGTGCTGATCATTCTTGATGGTTTTCATGCCCTCAATAGCCTTCAAAAAGAGGCATTCCCGTATGAGATTCTCCTCGTCTCTGCTTTCTTTTTTTTCTGGAATGTAGGCAGCTTCGCTTCCAGTAGCAGCAGGGATATCTCTTCGGTAGAAATTGACAATTTCCCGTGCCAGAAGGAGATAGGGGTCAACCGCTGATGGCGGCAGTGTTCGTTCCTCTTCACTTAATGTCTCGGGGAACGTAACTAATGCCTGGATTTTATTTGAAAATAAAGGGATCTGCTTCCTGTCGTGCTGCATGAGAAGTTCGAGGTAGGCAAATTTGATAAGCGACTTGAACGGACTATCCAATGCCTTATTCATTTGCCACAAACAAGCGCCAAAAATCTCTGATTTGGGGATGTCTGCGATGTAGCCAAGATCAACGAAATTATCGATATTGAGATGGCGTTTGTGGATGAGATCTTCAACATAATCCTGATATTGTTCTTCGGTGAGTCCGGCGGGGATGAGCCACCAGAGAAGCATTTTTCCTGCAACAAGAATGTGAGATCGAAATAACTCGTCTTTGAGGAGGAGTTTCAGGGCTGAGCCAGCTGACTCTTCTTCCACAGCTGATTCAAAATCATTTCTTCGCGTCTGGTCAATGTCCATGAGGAAAAAATATGCTTCAACCCCCTGATCCATGGCCCATTGTTCAATCAATCTGCATTTTTCCTGGAGTAGTTGAAGTCCCTCTTCACCGGTCTCTTGTCGCCTGACGCTGACCCAGTAATCACAGTCTGATTTTGCGCTTTGGGCAATAGTGCCAATACTTCCTATGGTTTTGAGCGAATGGATGCAGGGCGAATTGGAATAAGGAGAAGCAGTTTTATGATTGCGGGCGGTGGAGTCAGGAAAATAACGATTAAAGAGATCCGGGTCCAGGATTTTGTCCGGGGAAAAGCGTTGAATGCCGTATGGACATTTCGGATGGGCTACAAAGCCGGGCAAGTCCGGATAATTACAGTGGAGCAGGAAGGGAATAACTTTAAAGAGGATGGTCGCTGTCTCAGCCTGGTACCGGACAGCACGGAGTTTCCTGCTTCTGTTATACAGCTGATATCGTTTTATTTTTTCGTAAGAGTTCACCAGCACCTCATCTTCGCCCGTTTCGGAGTCTCGTTCCTCGCTTACCTGGCCTTCTCACATAGAGAGGCTATAGTTTAAAGGCCCAAACGAACAAATCTAAGGCACTGGTAAACCCTTACAGCTCCGAGTTTTGCCTCGGTTTATGGCCTTGGTAAACTATTAGATTTTTTCTTTCAATTATCAATTATCAATTATCAATTGTCCATTAATAACAGCTCTGGCCAGTTTGACGGCCTGAATGGTTTTTCCAACGTCATGTACTCGTAAAATAGAGACTCCGCTTTGGACACACAGGGCAGAAAGTACAGAGGTAGCATCGTCTCTTGAACTCGGATCTTTTATGTCAAGAAGAGTCCCGATAAACGCCTTTCGGGAATGACCAACAAGGACAGGACAGCCAAGGCTTGAAAATTCGGATAGATTTTTGAGAATTGTGAGGTTGTGGCCAACTGTTTTCCCAAAACCGATACCAGGATCAACGATAATTTTCTTTCTGGAGAGGCCTTTTCTTTCCGCCCATTCTATTCGTTCGGCCAGGTAGGTCCTGATTTCACCGATAACATCATCATACGATGGGTTCACCTGCATTGTACGGGGTGTGCCCTGCATGTGCATAATGATAACCGGCGCATCAGATTTCAGGGCGACATCAATCATCTCTGGGTCATGTTGGAACGCGCTGGTATCATTAATAATATCAGCACCGGCCTCTAAGGCCTGTCTGGCAACTTCAGCTTTTGTAGTATCGATGGAAATAGGGGTGGTAAAATGTTTTCTGATGGCTGTAATTGCTGGAATAACTCGTTGTATCTCATCGTCTTCGGCAACCGCGTCAGCGTGGGGCCGAGTTGATTCACCACCTATATCAAGTATGTCGGCGCCTTCTTTCACCATGGTCTCTGCCTGG
Organism: Desulfobia sp.; assembly: GCA_030608985.1. Classification (GTDB taxonomy): domain Bacteria; phylum Desulfobacterota; class Desulfobulbia; order Desulfobulbales; family SURF-16; genus Desulfobia. The sequence goes on from JAUWDC010000134.1 coordinate 4,711, forward strand.
TTCAGCACGTCCTTTTCGCTATGTAACCTTCCACCATCGGAAAAGGAGTCAGGCGTCACATTGAGAATGCCCATGATATGAACTCGGGCATTGAGGTCAAGTGTGTGATGTGGAGTTTTGATGAGCATGGTTTAACAAACCCAAAAAAGGTATAAGGTTGCGGGTATCGGGTGTAAGGTTAAGGAAGAAAAAAAGTGCATGTCTTTTTGCCTTATACCTTACACCCTTCACCTTTAGCCTTTTCAATCACGCCGTTCCAGGTTCTGCGGCCTTATCCTCCACAGGAGGAGGTGGTGTTGTTTCAGG
>JAUWDC010000310.1 GCA_030608985.1 Desulfobia sp.
TCATAGATGGAGAAGCACTCAGGCAGGTGGTGATGAATCTGAGCATCAATGCCATCCATGCTATGTCTGACGGAGGGGTTTTAAACATTCATACCTGGGTTGAAGGTGATTTAATTCATGTGCAGATCATGGATACAGGTAAAGGAATTTCAAAAGAGAATATCCAGAGAATATTTGACCCGTTTTTCACCACCAAGGATGTTGGTGAGGGGACAGGTCTGGGACTGTCAGTCAGCTATTCTTTAATTGAGAGGATGGGTGGCAATATTACGGTGGAGAGTGAGGAGGGCAAGGGAACCTCCTTTCATGTTGTTATCCCTGACCAAAGAAAGAATTTGAAAGAAAGTGAAGAGTAACAATTCAGCACAATAACCGAGGCAGGTTTCTATTTCAAAAGTAACATATAAAAATACACCACGAAAAACACAAAAAACACGAAAAAAATTAAACATTCTTTTTAAAAAACTTCGTGTACTCGAAGTCGGAGTTTATACCCTGTTGTTTAGGGTGCTTATCTCGTGCTTTTCGTGGTCAAAAAATATTTTTGTTACTTAGAAGGTGGGTGCTGCCGAATAGTTACAGTGAAGAGGGAGAAGTAAAGGCATTATGGACAGACAGGAAAAAGAGAGCTGTACAGCACGGATACTGCTGGCGGAAGATGATGAGATAATGCGTATTACCCTCAGTGACCATCTGAGAAAACATCTCTGGTGTGTGGATGAGGCTGAGGACGGCAAGGCTGCATTGGTTTTATTAAAAGAAAACAGCTACCAGCTTGTATTGTCTGATATTCGAATGCCCGGCCTCGATGGTCCCCGACTTTTAAAAGAGGTGAAAAAAAGATCTCCGGACACAGATGTTATTCTCATGACTGCATTTGGCAGTACCGAAGATGCGGTAAACTGTCTGAAAGAGGGCGCCACAGATTACATACTGAAGCCGTTCGATATGGACGATCTGACCATTCGAGTCAGCCGTCTGCTGGAAATGCAGAAGATTAAGGCGAAATGTATTTCACTGGAAGAGAAATGCCGTGAGCAGCATGGCCCTATTGTTGGCAGCAGTGCCGCAACACGAAAGGTAATCAATCTGATAAGCCAGGTGGCGCTGTCAAATGCGACAGTTCTGGTGACCGGTGGATCAGGCACAGGAAAAGAACTGGTTGCCTCAGCCATTCATTATTCCAGTAACAGGTCAGACAAGCCCTATGTCCGTATAAATTGCGCAGCTATTCCTGAGGGATTGCTCGAGTCCGAATTATTTGGCCATGAAAAGGGAGCCTTTACAGGAGCCCATACCATGAAAATCGGTAAATTTGAGCTTGCGGAAGGAGGGAGTATTCTGCTTGATGAAATTGGCGAAATGTCACTGGATCTGCAGGCCAAGCTCCTTCGAGTCCTCCAGGAGAGAGAAATTGAACGGGTAGGGGGGCTGCAGACAATTCCTATTAATGTCCGGGTTATTTGTTCGACGTCCAGGAATCTGGTTGATGAAGTAAAAAAGGGAGCGTTTCGCGAAGACCTGTTTTATCGGCTGCAGGTCATTCCTATAGAAGTTCCCCCTTTGCGAGAAAGGAAAGAGGATATTCCTGACCTCTGTAACTACTTTTTAAAAGAATTCGGCAAGGAAAAGCGTCAATCTCTGTCAATTTCCCCTGAAGCAATGAGTGTGCTGCAGAGCTATGATTATCCAGGGAATATCCGGGAATTAAAAAATATTATCGAGAGGTTAACTGTTCTTGTTCCTTCAGCAATGGTACAGGCCTGGGATTTGCCTTCTGACATCAGATCTGAATACAGGGAAGAGAGAAGAAATATACCTCTCAAGCTCGCTGACGCCGTTGCCATGGCCGAGAAAGCCTGTATTGTAAACGCCTTAAAGGAAAGTAATGGGAATAAAACCGAAGCATCCCGCCTCATGGGAATTAGCCGTAAGAACCTGTGGGAAAAGTTAAAAATGTATCAGATGTAATGTATTGACATATCCTCGTGTTACCTTTTCGTAACGCAAACATCTTTCATGCTGTAACCTTTTGGTAGCAATCTGCCCTTTCTGCGCTACTTGTGTGTTTCCCTTTTTTCCTCTCATCCTGCTGTATAACTGAATTTTAGAAAGAGCTTCCTGTTTTGTTGAGTCTGGTATGGGTGTTGCATTAATCCTTTCACAGTGAGTTGAAAGGGCAGTCTATCAGTCTGTTAGCCGCATCTCTCTTCTTTCCCTTGTTCACAAAGGCTGCCTTTTTAACTCGCTTTTCTTTTTTTCTGCGATCAAGAGGGGAGGATGAGCTGATGGGCCTGGGCCTGTATCAGCTTTTCTTTTATCAAAATAGAGTCATACGAAATTGAAAAGGAGGTCCCAGTGAAGCGTAAAATTATCGTGTCCGTTCTCCTGGCCGCAGCTGTTGTTTTTGTGAGCAGCACATGCCCCATTCTCTTTGGAAGTGCATTGGCAAAAGACAGTGGCCACCCTGAAATGACAGAGCAAGAGATGTTGATGCCATGTTCTGCATGCCATCAGAATGAAACTCCAGATATTTACGAGGAGTGGTACAACTCAGGCCATGGTATCGGCATGGTAAAATGCTATCAGTGTCACGGCACCTATGAGAATCTGCTAGCAGTGCCGGAAAGAAGCACCTGCGGTTTCTGTCATGCTGGAGCCCTGGAAAAATGTCCCACTGATAAACCGTGCTGGGAATGTCATTCAGCCCATATCTTTAAAGTTAAGAAATAAGGAGGATAGATACCATGGCTCAGACGAGAAGAGAATTTCTCAAGAAAACTGCTGCCTTGAGTGCGGCATCCTATGTGGGGATGAATCTCCC
>JAUWDC010000172.1 GCA_030608985.1 Desulfobia sp.
CACCAACCATTGCCACTTTCAATCCTTTTTTCTGCAGTTCTTCAACCTTGCCGGCTTTATGTTCCGGCATGACTCCGGCCATAACCTCACTGATTCCAACTTGAGCGGCAATGGCATTCGCCGTTCTCTCGTTATCTCCAGTGAGCATGATTTGTTGAAAACCCATTTTCTTTATTTTTTCTACTGCAGCACGGGCTTCTGGTTTTAACTGATCTGCTATGGCAATGAATGCACATAGTTCCTGATTAATTGCAAGATAGAGAACCGTCTTTCCCTGACTTGACAAATCAAGTACCAGATCCATCTGAGCTTCTGCTATCTCAACATCAAGATTTTCTTCTATCATTTCCCTGTTGCCCAGAACAAGATCGTATCCTTTGATGCGAGCTTGAATTCCTCTGCCAAGAATAGCCTCAAAACTATCGGAATCAGGAAGGTCGAGATTTTTCTCCCTGGCCGAAATGACAATGGCTTCTGCAAGTGGATGTTCAGAGGTTTTTTCTGCTCCGGCAGTGAGAGACAGCAGTGTATTATCATCATATTTTTCAGAAATATTGACAAAATCCGTCAGGGCAGGCTTTCCAGCAGTAAGTGTTCCTGTTTTATCAAAAATGATGGTATTTACTTTTTCAGCCATCTCGAGTGATTCACCACTTTTGATCAATACGCCAAGTTGGGCGCCACGGCCCGTTCCTACCATTATCGAGGTAGGCGTTGCAAGGCCCATGGCGCAGGGGCAGGCAATGACCAGGACAGCAATAAAAAACCTCAGGGCCAATGGAAACGGAACATCGCCTATAAAATACCAGGATAATCCGGTAAAAATTGCAAAGGCCATCACGGCAGGAACAAAATAAAGACTGATACGATCAGCCAGATTTGCTATTGGAGCTTTTGATCCCTGTGCCTCCTGGACCATTTTCACAATGCGCGCAAGAACGGTATCCTGACCAATCTGTTCCGCCTTGACATATAATGCACCATTTTTATTCAGAGTCCCGCCAATAACCTGATCAGCCTCCTTTTTGGAAACAGGCAGGCTCTCCCCGGTAAGCATTGATTCATCGACATATGAATTCCCACGATCAACTCTGCCGTCAACCGGTACTCTTTCACCTGGTCGCACCAGGAGCATATCCCCTACTTCAATATCCTCTGCGGCTATTTCCTGCTCCCCATCCTCTGTGATTAAAATTGCCTTGTCCGGGCTCAATTTCATGAGCTGTCTAATCGCATCAGAGGTATGGGTCTTTGATCTGGTCTCAAGATATTTTCCAAGGGATACCAGGGCAATAAGTACCCCTGCTGATTCAAAATAGAGGTCCATCGCCTTCTGGAGCGGATCAATTCCAAGAAAAATTTCAACCAGGTTCCAGGCTGAATAGATAAACGCAGCTCCGGTGCCCACAGCAATGAGAGAATCCATATTGGGAACACGGCGTAAAAGAGCTGGGATGCCAATCTGGTAAAAGCTGCGGCCGAGCCACATGATAGGAACGACCAGACATAATTGAATGACGCCAAAACCAAGGGGTGAATGATGAGGATCTATAAAATAAGGTAATGACAGTCCCATCATTTCACCCATGGAAATAATGAGAAGTGGCACAGCAAGACAGAGAGAGCCAATCAGTTTTTTTCGCATCACATCCAGACGCTGTCGATTCTCTTCCTGGCTCTGATCTAATCTGTCAGTCTGTCCCGAAAGAGTACTTGCCTCAAAACCGAGACCTTTAATAGTCTCTTTAATGGTACGGGCGGATACCTGGTCTTTTTGGTAGACAACAAGACCTGTATTAGTGGCAAGATTTACGCTAACACTGATGACTCCATTAAGCCCGGAAACGACCTTTTCAATACGGCTGGAACAGGAAACACAATGCATCCCCTTTAATGCCAATTCAAGCCTTACATCATTCTTTTCTTCTAGAATATCAAGCTCAAAACCAAGGTCTTTGACCTTTTCTTCAATTTCATCAAGGTTCACCACAGTTTCTTCCCATTCAAGTTCCATTGAATCTGTGGCCAGATTGACAGCAGCCTTGTTGACACCTTCAACTGAGGACAACACTTTTTCAATGCGTGTAGAGCAGGAAGCACAATGCATCCCCTTCACAGCTATTTTCATTTTTTTCACAGTTGATTTTCTTCCTATTATGAGTATTTTTAACCTGTAAGGATATTCTTTACAGGACCAAATCATTCGACAATAAAATAAATAAGTACCATCTTCATACTTAAAACTTCATATTTTCAACTTAAAACTTTCATAAAAATATTTACGGAGAGATTACAATGAATACAATAAAAGTCAAAGGCATGAGTTGCCAGCACTGCGTTGCCAGCACGACTAAAGCTTTGCAGGAACTTGACGGCATCAGCAATGTTGTTGTTGACCTTGAAAAAGGTGAAGCACACTATGAAGGAGATGTAGAACTTGAAGCAATCAAAGCTGCAATTTCAAAAATCGGTTTCGAAGTTGAGTAAAGGCGGCACAAGGAAGAGTTCTATGATGCAAAATGAGAAAAGCTCTGATGAAAAATTTGGGATTGTCATTGGTGGATCTGGTCTAGTAGGCGGTGCTCTTGTCCATTATTTCAAAAAAAAATGGGGGTATGACATTCTTGCCCCCAACAGCAAGAAACTGAGCCTCAGAGAAGCTGATGATATTAAAGAATATTTTCAGTTGTACCAGCCTGAATTCATTATCAATGCTGCTATGGTTGCTCTTGACAGTAACCCCAAGCTTACCTTCGATGTTAACTATGTCGGATCCATAAACCTGGCAAAGGTAGCTATAACTCTTGGGATACCATATATTTTCATAAGTTCTGCTGCAGTGTTACCTATAGGGGAAGACCTTACAGAAACTGACACCCTTCCTTTGACAGCAAAGATGAATAATTATGCCAAGTCAAAACTGATGTGTGAACTGACGCTGGAACATCTGCGCGAGACTGAAGGCTTAGACTACACAACTATCAGGTTGGCGATTGTCTATGGCAAACATGACCATAAAATTCAGGGTTTCCATCGTCTTTTTTTCTCAATCGTTGATCAGTCGATGCCTGTGTTACCTACCCAAAAAAGTGTGCGCCATACATATACCAACTTAAAGAAAATTCCCTATTTTGTCCGACATATCCTGCAAAACAGAGATGAATTCTCCGGGCAGACGTATCATTTCGCCGATCCCAAACCTGTGGAGTTGGGTAAGCTCATTCTTACAATCCGCAATTATCTCATGCTGAAAAAACCCAGGGAGATATATGTTCCACTGCCTATGGCCCGTGTTGCCATCAAAGTCATGCGGGGTATACTAAAAATCATGATGAATATAGGAATTGATGCGCGTCTCCCGCCTGAGATAATGTTTATAGAAAATTTTTACCAACCCCAGACACTTTCCGTTCAGAAGTTACAGGAGTCAAGCTATACTGATCCGCATCCCGAAAGGGATATTTTTGCGCTCATCCCCGATCTCATCCAGTATTATGTGACCAGATGGGAGCAGTTAAATTTAATTCCTCTGATTAACAAATGTTTCTTTGATCCGGAAAAACTGGCTGAAGATTTCCTTGATGAACCTCAAGAACTGCTTGATGCTATTGTATCCAAAAAAATAGAGCCCTTCAGCGAATTTGAAAAACCTACAAAAATATTTTGGCCGCGCTCACGCGAGTAAATCTGTACTCAGATATCGTTCTCCTGTGTCAGGTAAAACAACCACTATAGTCTTTCCTGTGTTCTCAGCTTTTTTCGCAATATTCAAGGCAACATGAGCTGCCGCACCAGAGGATATACCACAGAGAATACCTTCTGTGAGTGCCAATTGCCGTGCTGCTGCTATTGCCTCATCATTTGTAACTGTGACAACCTCATCGATAATATCACGATTAAGGATCTCTGGGACAAAACCTGCGCCTATGCCTTGAATTTTATGAGGGCCGGGGTCTCCTCCGGAAAGGACAGGAGAATCTGCTGGTTCGACGGCAACTATCCTGATGGAAGATTTTTCCTTTTTAAGCACTTCACCAGCTCCGGTTATCGTACCACCAGTCCCAACGCCGGCAACAAAAATATCAATCTTCCCTTCTGAATCATTCCAAATTTCAGGGCCTGTTGTCTGGCGGTGAATTTCAGGATTTGCGAGATTTGTAAACTGGTTTGGCATAAAAGCCGATGAATTCTGTGCAACAATTTCTTCAGCTTTGGCAATAGCTCCTTTCATTCCCTGTGCTCCAGGAGTGAGTACAAGTTCTGCACCGAGATGGGCAAGAAGCTTACGGCGCTCTATGCTCATGGTGTCCGGCATGGTAAG
>JAUWDC010000097.1 GCA_030608985.1 Desulfobia sp.
TACACATCTATAGCCACTGAACCGATGGCAAGAATGGAAAACTTCTGCTCTGCTTTGAAATACTCGGAGACCTTGGAGACTCGCTTCCTGCCATATCCCAAACGCACCATAAACCAGAAAAAGAGCCCTTTGGCGCCAAACAGAAGGAGGGTTATACCGGGAAAAAGTTGGGGAGTATCCGGCACACTGTTGGTGGACAGGATAAAAATAACAACTATGAAGTAAATAAGATTATTGTAGATCACTTCATAGGGCCATAAAACGAAGGACGATGTTGCCGGGTATTATGCCGCCGGCAGCCGGCAAGCAGATGTGCAAGCTGCTGGTCGCTGAACATCTTTTTTTCGACAAAATACTCGCCAAATTTTTTCTGCATTCGTTTTTGCCGCCAGACAAGAGAATGAAGCTGGGATTCAGAAAGAAGGCCTAACTTCTTTGCTGTCTTCCCAAAAGGGTTCCGAGGAGTACTGTGACGGAGGACTGCGCTTATGTCACTGGAGTCCAGCCACCCCTGCTGCCGTGCAATCTCACCCAGCCGTGGCCGCTGTTTCCGCTGCCACAACAGGGCTTGCACCAGGTCACTCCAGCCTATGTGTCCTGTATAGTAAAGATATTGACCAAAAAGAAGACGTCTCCGCGGCAAGGTTAAACGACTCGTGTTCTTCTTCAACTGATTTTGCCTGACATTCCTGGGAGGGGTTGCAGCCGGTCTTATAGCAGAGGAAGCAGCTGTTCCATTTCTTTTCCCATGAGCGCGAGATTGCAATACTGAAGAACCATTATGCGGTCTCAGTCCAGAAAATCGAAACCCTCTTTCCCTGGCACGGATGTAAGAGGTAAGCGTTTCATATGCTTCCCGCACAGAACAGAAACCATTATCATCTTTTCCATTTTTACTCTTGCCGTGGAATGCAGCTCTGTCAGGATGAATTTCAAACGCTTTTTTACGAAAAGCACTTTTGATCCCCGACATCTGTATATACTCCAGGAACTCCCGACTGACAGTCAGCTCACTGCCAAAAACAAGCCGGCAGGCCCTGTACAATTCATGCTCTGCAGCCACTCCATTCATGCCGTGCTTTTTCCTTTATACCACGTAGCTATTCAACAGCACTTCATCTGTGCCCGATCAGGCTTACTCTGATAAATAGACTATACCAGCAAGTCAAGCTTTCCCGATGAAAGAGATTGCCGTGCTTTTTGTATTGCCCGTGTAGAAATATCATTTTTTGCCCGCTCAGCCACATCCAGGAAATACGTCCTGTTTTTCTCAACTGTTGCCGCACTGTGAGGAGTGAGACCAACTGTTGTAAAATGGGCCGCTGTCTTGGCAATATAGTCAATCTTAAAATCAATTTTCATGGGGCAGGTTCCCGACTGATACGATCTGAGAACTGATCACCATTAGGCATAGAAGTAAAATTTCCTTAAAAATTACAACCTTATTGTATTATGTGTCCTTGAAATAATCAATCCTAATATCACTCCAACCCCGGTGAACGGAACTTTTTTCAGTCCATCCTTGAGGGGGATAAGTGCCTTAACAGTAGCTATAAGTATTTTATTTCAAAAGTAATTTTTTTATTTCTTGTTATTTTTTACACGAAATAAGCTATAAGACACTAAACCTCAAACAGTAAAAATTATGGTTGGTTTCCATAAACCTTTTCTGTACATTACGGAAATTACCAACCCGCGATACCCATAATCTTTAAACACAATTGGCCCCTGCCATGAAGTGGAAACAATTCTTCACACCGGTTTCTAACATTACCGGAGATAAAGCCAGACAACTTGTTGCGGAAAAAGACCCTGGCGAGGTAGTGTATCTTGATGTCCGGCAACCAAAAGAATATAAAATTTCGCACATCCCCGGTTCCAAGCTTATTCCCATCGGCGAGCTTGACAGACGTCTGGATGAACTCGACCCGGACGTCCCTACTATTGTGTACTGAGCCATAGGCGGCCGCAGCCGTGTTGCTGCGCAGATGTTGTCAGGAAAGGGCTTCAAGAACGTATACAACCTCAGTGGCGGCATCAGGGCCTGGAACAATGAAATTGCTGTTGGGCCTTCGGATCTTGGCCTTCATCTGTTCAGCGGCAAAGAAAGTACCGAGGAAACAATTATTGTCGGCTTCGGCCTGGAGCAGGGGCTCAGGGAATTCTACCTGGACATGGCCAACAGGGTCGTGAGCGCTGAAGCCAAATCCCTGTTCACAAAACTGGCTGATATCGAAATTCTACACCAGGAACATCTCTTCAAACTTTACCAGGATATAACCGGAACCACTGTCTCCATGGAAGATTTCTCCACAGGCACAGTACAACCAGCCATGGAAGGAGGACTCTCAACTAAAGAATATCTCAATCTCTACAATCCCGATCTTGAGTCAGAGCAGGATATTCTTTCCCTGGCGCTGTCCATCGAAGCACAGGCCCTGGATCTTTATCAACGTGCTGCAGACAATAGTCCTGATGACAATTCCCGTAAAATCCTGCAGCAGATTGCCAATGAAGAACGTGCCCATATGAAGCGCTTGGCACACTATCTTGATACAATATAAAAGGTAACTATTAGCGATATGCCGAAAAAATTACTATAAAAGGGGATTTATGTTTGATTTTCTCGACAATTTTTTAGCACAATCAGGGTTTTCACAGTCATTGATAAGTGTGACACATCTGATTATTTTTCTGTTCATTCTTGCAGTTGCCTCCTCTCTGGCTTACTGGATCGCCAAACGCTACCTTGTTGTCTTACTTGAAAAAATTGCTCACAAAAGCACTTTCAAGTGGGATGATGCATTCATCCGCAATCATTTCTTTAAAAGACTGGCAATCCTGGCGCCGATTATCCTCATCTACGCAGCAGCAGATATTACCTTCACAGACTTCCTAGGGGCAGCAGAGTTCCTCAAGAGAACAGCTCTTGTCTTTTTTGTTCTTGCCGGTGTCAGGGTCCTGGCCACGGCATTAAGTTCATTTCAGGACATATACAACTCCAGTGATCTGGCAGGTGACTGGCCCATACGCAGTTATCTGGATGCCGTCAAAATTATTCTCTATATCCTGGCCATTATATTTATTATTTCGATTCTCACCAACAAATCACCATGGGGAATTATCAGTGTATTTGGCGGTCTTACAGCCATCCTGCTTCTTATTTTCAAGGACACTATTCTGGGCTTTGTTGCCAACCTACAACTCACTGCCAATGACATGGTCCGCGTCGGAGACTGGATTGAAATGCCAAAGCACGGTGCAGATGGCGATGTGATAGATATTTCTCTCCACACGGTCAAGGTCCAGAACTGGGACAAAACCATTACCACCATCCCGACCCATCACATGGTTAATAACGCCTTTAAAAACTGGCGAGGCATGGCAGAATCTGGAGGCCGACGCATCAAACGAGCTCTCTATATTGACACCAACTCAATACATTTCTGCCCGGATGACATGTTGGAGCAGTTAAAAAAATATACGCTTCTGGAAGACTATATAAGAGAAAAAGAGGAAGAAATCGCTGAATTCAATAAGGTTCATCAGCCGAATCCAGAGAAAATCGGCGGGAGGCGCCAAACCAACATCGGCGTGTTTCGAGCTTACATCAAATCATATTTACGTAACAATCCCAACATCAACCAGGAACTCACATTCCTGGTCCGTCATCTTGCCCCCACTCCCCAAGGGCTGCCCATTGAAATTTATGTTTTCAGTGCAGACAAAGTATGGGCTAATTACGAGGGGATACAGGCTGATATTTTTGATCATTTGCTGGCCATTGCTCCTGAATTCGGCCTGCGAATCTTCCAGTACCCCTCAGGCTATGATTTGCAGGCCACCATGCCTGCCACCTGACACAAGGTAAACTATGAAGAAAAAAGAATGGTCCATCCCTGAACTGCTTGCAACCTCAACAGCTTACTGGAAAGGGTGTGCCTTGCAGTCCGCAGTCAGACTGGGACTATTCACTACTATCGATAATGATACCCTGAGCCTTGATGAAATTGCTGACACAATGAAGGCTGACAGGCGGGGAACGGAGTTTTTGCTGAATGCTCTTGCTGCCATGAGCCTCCTTATAAAAGATGGCAACTGTTACTCAAACTCCGGGGCTGCTCTCGAATTTCTTTCCAGCACATCAGAAAAATACATTGGCCATATAATTCTCCATCATCATCATATTCTGGACGGCTGGGCACAATTACATGACGCTGTTATATCAGGAAAGCCTGTTGAAATGCGTTCATACGGTGAAGACATTGAACGCCGGAGTTTTCTCTTGGGAATGTTGAACCTTGCCATGGGAATCGCCCCTGGACTCACCTCCCAGGTTGATCTCACTGGTCGCCGTCGTCTGCTTGACCTTGGAGGAGGCCCCGGAACCTATGCTATTCATTTCTGCCTCGCTAATCCCGACCTTTCAGCTGTTATTTATGACCGCCCGACAACAGAGCCGTTTGCCAGGGAAACGGTAGAAAAATTCGGTCTCCAAGACCGTATTTCATTTGCAGGTGGTGATTTTAACACTGCCCCCATCGGCGGTGGACCGTATGATGTAGCGTGGCTTTCCCATATCCTGCACAGTAACGGCCTAGATGAGTGCCAGGCCCTTCTGGACAAAACAGCAGCAGCCATGGAACCAGGCGGCCTCATTATGATCCATGAATTCATCCTTGACAACACCAAAGACTCACCTGAATTTCCGGCCCTCTTCTCCCTCAACATGCTGGTCAATAATGAAGGCGGCAGATCATACTCCGAAGAAGAATTATGCACTATGCTCAAAAATGCCGGAGCAAAAAATATAAAAAGACATTCCTTCCAGGGGCCGAATGATTCCGCAATTATCAGTGGAATTCTTTGATACATTAATTGCATAGAGTTTCTCCTGTAAACTTAGTACAGTTATTCTGACTATTTCTGTCTATCCGGAAGAATAATAAAACAATGAAACACCTACAGAGTCTGTATCTGGCCAGAACCATTCTCTCAACCCCGTATCGTTACTCTTTGCGGCTGTCTTTCTGGGATGATGACGAACAATGTTATCGTTTCAAGGAACTTGTTGACCTGGGTGAAGATCCGAACACCTCTCTCATCTATCCCAATGATAATTGTTTTTATGTCAGTGAAACTTTAGACGAAAGAATAGCAGAGCAGTGCGGACGTGATGTAAGCAATGAACTCGAACAGCTTCTCTGGCCTTTTGTGACTGCGTCTGTTAAACGAAAAATGGAACCGTTTTTCAATCGAGGCCAAGGTCTGCGGTCCGCTCCTCTTACAAAAAAAGAGAAAAAAGCCATTGACCAGGACATCCACATTTTTGATAAAAGAAGACTGTATTACCTGCGCTATGGCTCTGTTGACCAAAGCCGTCTTTCCCGCATGTCTCCAAGACTCTGTCGTCCACTGCTAGGCAAATCAAGAGACGAGATTGAGCAGTATTTTATGGAGCAGGAACGTTCTCTCTTTGAAGAAGAGGTAAAACTGTATCTCTTTGCCGCCTTCAATCTGCAGCAGTATTTCAGTGAATCGTATGCCCGGGCCATGCCCCAGGCCCTGAATGAAGCGTTGGTGGATGATCAGTTTATTGAGGAAATATGCAGGATTGACCGCGATCAGGAATTCTGGAAAGGCATGCCGCCCAGACATGTTCTTTCGCCGTATCTGGCCCGCTATGTCATTTACTTTTTTGACCTCAGTTTCGC
>JAUWDC010000180.1 GCA_030608985.1 Desulfobia sp.
TCGTAAAGGTTATTGCCGGCATGTGGGTTGCCTCATTTGCCATGACCACACTGGATACCACAAATCGCCTCGCACGTTACTGTGTGTCCGAAATGGCTGCCCCGCTGAAAGACAGCGCCTCTGGACTTTACAAGGCCCTGACAAACCGCTGGGTTGCCTCCGTTATTCCGGCTGCTATCGGAATCTGGCTGGCCGCTACAGGAAACTGGCTCATCATCTGGGGTTCCTTCGGAGCGGCAAACCAGTTGATCGCGTCCATTGCCCTAATGACCGGGGCCGCCTTTGCAGCCAAGAAGCTGAAATCAAGCTTCGCCAATGTGGCCGTCATCCCGGCCTTGATCCTCTGGGTCACCGTGACCTGCGGTATGGTGTGGTTCATCATAGTGGTTCAGCCGGGCGCCATTGCGGCGAAACCTGGTCCCGGGTGGACAGTCATGGTCCTCCTGTGTGTGATGCTGGTCCTGAACTTTGTATTTATCTGGGACTTCATGAAGTCGAAGGCTTACAAGGTTGAGTGATATCTTCTCAGAATTCTAACCTGTTACCGGTGCACGGTTTTAAACCGTGCACCGGTTTAACCAGCACTGCTAACCACCCAATGGTTCTTCCAATACTCGAATTTTTCAAACGCATACTTTCCGATTTTGACACCGCTCACCGGGAAAGCGCCGCCACCCTCACAGGGGTTGAGGTGAGGGAGTTGGAGAATATCTTTGCATTATTACTCCTGGGGTCTTTCATAGGGCTACCGGCCCCTCCCTCATTTCTGGCGGTTGAGCTTCTGCCCTTCATGGAGCGGGAATTGAAGGTACTGAACAGCCGGGCACGAGACGCGGGGGATATGCTGGCGGAGATGGTTGGAACCATAGGTATTGGCTGAATGAAAATACTCTTTTTTACGGGAAAGGGCGGCGTTGGAAAATCTACCATGGCGGCGGCATCGGCATGGCAGCTTTCCCAGAAATCCCGTGTACTGATAATCTCCCTGGATCCGGCACACAATCTGGGGGACATATTCGGAACTGTTATCAAACACGGGAAGACAAAATTCACGAATACGCTCTATCTGAATGAAGTAAATCTACAGGAACTGTCAAGAGAATATCTGCAGAAAGAAATCAGCGTACTTTCCAGCACCTATAGATATCTCCAGGTGCTAAATCTTGACAACTATTTCTCCATACTCAAGTACTCTCCCGGCATAGAGGAATACGCTCTCCTTACGAGTATTGAAAAGACTATAAGAGATGAAACGGATTTCGACTATATAATCTTCGACACACCCCCGACAGGGCTGACTCTCAGGTTTCTCGCCCTGCCGAAGGTTACGATAACCTGGATCGACAGATTGATAGGAATAAGACGACAGATCCTGGAAAAGCGTTATACAATCCACCGGATAAGGGGCACTTTAAGTTCAGAAGAGACCGTCCTGGATTATAAAGAGGAAGACGACGATATTCTGAAAAGGCTGTGGGAGCTCAACGACAATTACCAGGCCCTGGACACGACACTTTGTGGCAGCGACTGTAATGTCGTACTGGTATTCAACCCTGACATACTCTCCCTCAGGGAATCACAAAGGTTGATTGAAGGACTTGACGATCTGTGTCTTCCTCTGCGCCTGCTTGTAGACAACAAGGTAACCGAAGAAAATGAAGAAATGGTAACGTATGTTGAAAAACAGATGAAGGGGATGGCGCAGGATGTCCCCCTTGAGCGCATACAGCTGGCAAAGACTCTCCTTGACGGAAGGAAGAGCGCGCTGTATGATATACGGGAAAGCATTATTCCCGATTCCTGGTAACTGTTGAATCTATGTTCAAATACGAACACATACTAACACAGCCTGTCTTTTTTCTCTTTGTTGCCTTTTCGTTTCTCCTTGCATTCGGCTATTTCTGGGGGCGAAGACACAACAGAGAGATGTTCCTCAGCGCCTTTAATGATCTCATGGAGGTGTTCCACCCCGACGATCAGACCTTTACCAATATAGGAGGAGCCATTGGGTACCATGCCAATCTCTTCATCAGAAAGAAGGGTGCGTTCCTGTCGCGCGTTGATGCCACAATTACCATGCTCCCAAGGCATTCATGGCTTTATTTTCCCATATCAAAACTCATAAGGAAATATGACAGATTATTCATAGAACTGTATGTCAAGAACAAACCAGAGGAGGAATGTCACCTCATAGAAAAACAATATTCTCGATTTGCCGGCGCAAAGATCACCGGCGCAGGGCGTTTAAACACAGAAACAGTGACATGGGGAGCGTATACCTTTCACCTGTATTACGAGACCATTGAAACTCGTACCCGCTTGATGGATTTCATCAATCGAAACCCCGAACCGGGTATTATCAGACATATTGCGATTGTCCCCGACCAGAAAAAGTGTTTCATCTTCCTGATACCCCGAAAGGGGCAGGTGGCACGGTATCTGGCTCCGGTTTACCGGTGGCTTCCCTCCGTTATTAAGAAACCATAAAGCAGTAGTTATAACCAACTTGTAACTCAGGTATAAATAGTGGATGGGGGCAACCTCAGTCTCCCAGAGCAGTGAAGGGAGGCTAAAGCCTCCCCCCTACCCATACAGTGAAAACACTGAATAATGTTTGATTCCTGAGTAGTAAACCAATTTTTTTATTGAAACGAGATTGATCGTATGGACATACTATCAGGAAACGAACTGAAGTCTTTGATGCAGAAACAACTTGGAATATGTGTTTCCATCTATATGCCTTCGATTAGAAAGGGAACTGAAATACAGCAGAATCAGATACGATACAAAAACCTGCTTCGTGATGCCGAAGATCGCCTGCTCTCAAGTGAATTGCGACCATCGGAGATAAAGGACATGCTTGCTCCCGCGCAGGAAATGTCAGGCAATATACCCTTCTGGCACAACCAGAGTGACGGGCTTGCCGTATTCCTGGCACCTGATTCATTCAGATATTACCGGCTGCCGCAAAGCTTCGAGGAACTGGTTGTTATAACTGATCGTTTCCACATTAAACCACTTATGCCGGCGCTGGCCTCTGACACGGAGTTCTATATCCTGGCAATCAGCCAGAAGAATGTACGGCCGTTGAGGTGTTCGTTGCAACATGTACAAGAAATGGACATTAAAGGCATCCCGGAAAATCGACCGCATCAGCGCTCAATTCCGTTTTCTTGGCCCACCAGGACTTCAAGGTACTGATTGTCTCCTTGGACCCTGCCCATAACCAGTGTGACATCTTTGAAAAGAACCTTTCTGACAAGCCCCTCGAGATTGTCCCCAATCTGATAGGGATAGAGATCGATCAGGACTACTGGGTCAAGCAGTACCTCAAGGATGTTCAGGATCAAATCAACAAGACCTATTCCTGCTTGGCTGCCCTTAACTTAGACAAATATTTTCGTGTAGTAAAACACTCCCCAGGCCTCGAAGAATACGCTTTGATTTTAGTATTCAAAGATATCCTAGAGAAGTTTGGCCACCTTGAATTTTTGGTTTTCGATATGCTGCCGACTGCCTTGGCGCTGAAGTTCTTTACCCTCCCCACCCTATCTTTGATCTGGATTGAGCAACTGTTAGTCCTGCGCCAGGAGATTATTAAGAAAAGGGATTTAATCACTAAGGTTAAATACCTAAAGAAGGAGGTAGAGAAAGATAAAATCCTTAATAAAATCAACGAAATGAAGAAGGACTACGAAAATTTGAAAGAAATCTTCGAAGACTGCGAAGAAACGCACATCAATCTGGTTCTAAACCCCGATAAACTATCGCTAGCTGAATCGCAGCGAATCTTAAGTGCCCTGGGGGATATTAATATCAGATGCAGTCGAATTATTAATAACAAAATGCTCCGGGATTCATCGTGCGATGATATTACCAGTGCCTTCGCTGGCACTCCTATGTGCGAGTGCCCTTACTCTGAGACACCGTTGATTGGCCTCACAAATTTGGAGCAGTTTTTGAAAACAAATGCCAATGTTTTGGCAGAGCACGTAAATCATCTTCTCCCAACCGGCACTGAAGCATCAAAATAATGGCAGCTTCCCGCCTGCCTTTCCACTTCATACAGTACTTCCCATTATTTGGACACCAACGCTACCGATCCCTTATATTCCTATAGCCTTTCAAAATTGAATTTTGTATAGTTTGCAATACAGGAAACCTTTTTTTGGATCAGGTACCCCGATGAAAAAAGCAAGAAAGCTCGGACTGGCCTTGGGTGGTGGTGGGGCAAGAGGCTTTGCCCAC
>JAUWDC010000114.1 GCA_030608985.1 Desulfobia sp.
GGGTTCCCCAGGACGGCAGGATAAAAATGCGTATCGGCCGCAACAAGGTTGTCGATTTTCGTGTGTCAACTCTCCCTACGCTTTATGGAGAAAGTATAGTTCTTCGTATCCTGGATAAATCTTCGTTGAATGTTGATTTGACCAAACTTGGATTTGAGCCTGAAACATATACTTCATTAAAAAGATGTCTGACCAGACCCCAGGGTCTCCTTCTTGTAACAGGTCCAACAGGTAGCGGTAAGACGGTTACTCTCTATTCTGCTTTGAATTCTCTTAATAAAGAGGACACCAAAATTCTTACCGCTGAAGATCCGGTGGAGTTTAACTTTAAGGGCATTAACCAGGTTAATGTGCACCAGGAAGTGGGAATGACTTTTCCTGCGGCACTGAAAGCTTTCCTTCGGCAAGATCCTGATATTATCATGGTTGGTGAGATTCGTGATATAGAGACGGCTGAGATTGCTATTAAGGCAGCTATGACCGGCCATCTGGTTTTTTCTACCTTGCATACCAATGACTGCCCTGCAACTATAGGCCGTATGATTGATATAGGCATACAATCTTTTATGCTTGCGGCATCGCTCACCATGGTGCAGTCACAGCGCTTGGGGAGGCGGTTGTGTCCTGAGTGTAGGACGCCCATGACCCTTCCTGATGAAAAAGAATTGCTTGAGCAGGGTTTTTCTGAAGAGGACTTGGGCGATTTGACTCTTTATCAACCGAAAGGCTGTCCCCTGTGTCGTGGCGGCGGCTATAAAGGTCGGGTTGGCTTTTTTGAGTTGATGGAGATAACTGATGAGGTTGCTAAGGCGATTAATGCTGAGGTCCCTGAGGATCAGCTCCGCAAGGTAGCAATGCAGGAAGGAATGGTTCCGCTGAGAAATGCGGCAATCAAGAAAGCTATACAGGGCGTTACCAGCTATAATGAAATTTTGCGTCGCACGGTCATTACAGAAGAAAGTCTTCCTGCATATCTGGTTAACCCTGATATTGAATTTTATGAAGATGGTGATACAATTATACGGCAGGGAAATACGGACATTGATTTTTTTCAGCTTATTCAAGGTTCAGTAATGGTTGTTAAAGATGGCAAAAAGATAGCTGAAATTGCAGAGCCAAATGATTATTTTGGTGAGATGTCAGCAATATCCGGTGAGGCCAGGTCTGCTTCTATTCTGTCAAAAGGCCGTTCAAAAATTAAGCGTTATCCTGGTGATAAACTCATGGAAATCATTGAAAAGCATCCCCATGTTGCCAAACACTTGTTTACAACTTTGGTAAGTCGCTTGGGGCAGGCCAACGATATAATTGTCAGACTGGCGGAAAACAGGTAGCTTTTTTTTAAATATAATCTATATTCTCATCGCTTTTAGCATAGATACCCTGGCCGTCTTACTTTCAACAGGGTGTGTCCTCCGGTATTTTTCATTTCATAAAAAGGGAAATCGTCACTGAGTTTCTCTTGAATCTTCGAACTTATTCCCCTCTTTTTTTGTCTACTATCTATCAAGTTGTTGTTTTGTGGCGATTATGACTTTTTTTGAGTTTTCTTTGTCCACATTGAAGAAAAAAATGATCATTAAGTTGTTAAATTCTTATAAAAAATGGTTGCAAAAGTGCGGCGAATATTATTATATTCGATAACTTAATTTATCGACTTGTAATCGGTTAATTAAGTACCTTGCAACTATCCATCCTGCCTGACTCTGGTCAGGTTCACTTTATAATTTGCGAAAAGACATCAAAATGATTTTTGCTAATTGTCACCTCACTATAAGACTTAAACCCCTAAGGAGTACTTATGAGTGCCAAAATTATCAGCGGAACCGAAACCGCTAAAGCCATTCGGGAAGAATTGAAAGTTGAAGTCGCCGAGTTAACTGAAAAACATAACATTGTCCCTGGTCTTGTAACCATACTTGTTGGCGAAGACCCAGCCTCCCAATCTTACGTGGCTGCCAAAAACAAAACTGCCCACGCTCTTGGAATTCACTCCGAACAGGTGACTCTTGATGCTGATACCAGTGAAGAGGATCTGCTGGCACTTGTTGAAAAATATAACAACGATGACAAAATTAATGGCATTCTTGTTCAATTACCGCTACCGAAGCATATTGACGATAATAAAGTGTTGACCGCCATTAATCCTGATAAGGATGTAGATGGTTTCCATCCTATTAATGTAGGTAGGATGGTGCTTGGTGAAAAATGTTTTCTCCCTTGTACTCCCCACGGCGTGCTTGAACTTCTTGCTCGATCAGGCACAGAAACCAGCGGTGCGGAGGTCGTTGTTGTTGGCCGCAGCAATATTGTTGGTAAGCCTATGGTAAATCTCATGCTTCAAAAACGGCCGTCAGGAAACAGCACCGTCACTGTCTGTCATACCCGTACCAAGGATTTGACCTTCCACACCAAGAGGGCTGATATTATCATTGCTGCTGCAGGTGTGCCCAAAATGATCACCGCAGACATGGTTAAAGAAGGTGTTGTTGTTATTGATGTTGGTGTGAATCGCATCGGCAAGGCAGCATCCGGCAAGGCAATTCTTGCAGGTGATGTTGATTTTGATTCAGTGAAGGAAAAAGCTGCAGCCATTACTCCTGTACCAGGCGGGGTAGGGCCGATGACAATAACCATGTTGATGAAAAACACAGTACAGGCAGCCAAGCAGGCCGCTGGATTGATATAACTATTTAGGGGGTATTAAAAATGGCAATCTCACGAAACGGATGTGAAGGGTGTAACGATATCACCTGTCCCTCCACTATAGATGTTCTTTCTAAGGATATCGCCAAAAATGTTATAACCGCTCATGACAGGGTTCAAATGCGAGGCATGGAAGCCTGCCTGTTCGGCTCTACAGGTACATGTTGCAGGGTTTGTAATATGGGGCCATGCCAGATAATTGATGGTGTTGATGAAATGATAGGTGTTTGTGGCGCTACAGCTGATACGGTAGCTGCCAGGAATTATGCTCGAGCAATTGCAGCTGGTGCAGCAGCCCATACTGACCATGCTCGCGAGATGATTAGGGGATTTATTGAAACAGCTAAGGGGAACTCACCTCATGAAATAAAAGATGAAGCCAAGCTGGCGACCATGGCGGAGGTCTTTGGGGTAGAGACAGAAGGTAAAGACAAAAATGAGATAGCTCTTGAGATTGGGGAACTGGCCTTGGCTGATTTCGGAAGCCAGACTGATGAGCCAATAACCATGCTTAAAAGAGCCCCGGCCAAACGTCAGGAGCTCTGGAAAAGATTAGGTGTTGAGCCCCGCGGTATTGATCGTGAAATTGTAGAAATAATGCATCGTACCCATATGGGCGTTGACCAGTATTACAAAAATATCATGCTCCAGGGTGCCCGCGCCTCCCTTGCTGATGGCTGGGGCTCTTCCATGCTCTCCACTGAGTTGACCGATATTATGTTTGGCACCCCTAAACCAATCAGGTCTACAGTTGATATAGGTGTACTGCGAGCTGATAGTGTCAATGTGACTGTACATGGTCACGAGCCTCTTCTTGCAGAGGCTCTCTGTATGGCCGCAACCGATGAAGAGATCGTCGCTCTTGCCAAAAAAGCCGGAGCCAAAGGGGTAAATTTGGCTGGTGTCTGTTGTACTGGTAATGAGATACTTATGCGTCGCGGCGTTCCTGTAGCTGCTGGTTTCATACAACAGGAAGTAGTCCTCGCGACTGGTGCAGTAGAAGCCATGGTTGTTGACGTTCAGTGCATCATGCAGTCAGTTCAAGAAGTGTCCAAGTCATTCCATACAGATATTATTACCACAAACTATCGCGCGAAGATTGACGGGGCCACTCATATTCAATTTGATGAGGAAGCACCACTCGAAAGTGCCAAGGAAATTCTTAAAAAAGCAATAGGCAATTTCAAAAAACGTGGTGATTTTTATATCCCTCAAGAGAAAAAGCTGGATGTTGTTGTAGGGTTCAGCCATGAGACTGTAAATTATATGCTCGGTGGACGTTTCAGGAACAGCTATCGCCCCCTCAATGATGCCATTATTAGCGGTCGTATTCGCGGAATTGGTGCAATCGTTGGTTGTGATAACTATAAAATGCCTGACAATCATCATGAAATTGTTGCCAGGGAGCTTATAAAGAATGATGTCCTCGTACTTGCCACAGGGTGTGCGGCAACTGGTCTCGGCCGTGTGGGGCTTCTTACTCCGGAAGCAGCCAGTGAGGCAGGTCCAGGTCTGGCTGAGGTGTGCGCGACTGTTGGTATGCCACCAGTACTCCACTGTGGTTCCTGTGTTGATAACAGTCGACTTCTCATAGCTGCCACTGCAATGGTTAAAGAAGGCGGACTTGGAGAAGACATTTGTGATCTTCCTCTTGCCGGTACCGCCCCTTCCTGGATGAGTGAAAAGGCTGTTGCCATTGGCCAGTATTTTGTTACCAGCGGTGCGTATGTCGTATTCCAGAATTTGCCGATCACTGGTTCCAAAAAGTTCCATAAGTTCATGGCTGAAGAGATGGAAGAGATTTACGGCGGCAGATGGGATATTGAAGAAGATCCTCTGAAGTTAGCACAAAAAATGATTGCCCATATAGATAAGAAACGGGCAGAGCTTGGCATTGATAAACAGCGTGAGAGGGTTCTTTTTGATATGGAAATGCGTCGTGATTTGGGTACTGGCGGTTTAACAGATGCCGGCTGTCACGGTGGTCCTCCTGAAAAATAAACTGTTTCAATATTAATTCTTCCAGAAAGGATATAACCGAATGAAATCGGGAAGTCGTTTAGAAAGAGTTCTGACATCAGGTGAATTTGCGGTGACCGGGGAACTCGGGCCACCCAAAAACAGCGATCCTGAAGTAGTCAGAAAAAAGGCGCGGATCCTAAAAGGACATGTGGATGCAGTAAACATTACTGATTGCCAGACTGCCATAGTCAGGATGTCAAGTATAAGTGCCGGCTTAATTGCACAGCAGGAAGGTGTTGAGCCGGTAATCCAGATGACTTGCAGAGACCGTAACAGGATCATGATGCAGAGTGATATCCTTGGTGCTTCGGCGCTAGGATTGAAGAATTTGCTCTGTCTCACTGGTGATCATCAAAAATTCGGCAATCACCCTGGATCAAAAGGGGTGTTTGATATGGACTCCATACAGCTTCTTGGCATGGCACGAGACATGCGAGATAAGAACAAATTTCAGTGTGGAGAAGACATTAAGCCTGAAGGACCGAAGATGTTTTTCGGCTGTGCCGCGAATCCATTTGCGAACCCATTTGAATATAGAGCACCCCGCCTTGCCAAGAAAGTAGCAAATGGTGCTGATTTTGTCCAAACTCAGCTTATCTATAATATAGAAAAGTTTGCGAAATTCATGGAGATGTGTCGGGATCTGGGTATTACTGAAAAAACATATATTTTAGCAGGTGTTACTCCTCCTAAATCTGTAG
>JAUWDC010000070.1 GCA_030608985.1 Desulfobia sp.
TATTTTTTTGAAAGGTGTATCTCGGCGTCAGAAGGGCGGATATAGATTGGAGTGGCACTGGCTGGATCGAGGAAGTTTTTCTGTTCCCATAGGGGGAGGGCAAGATACCCTATATGTACTGCACGTGGAAAGCTTAGGTGAGGGGAAGGGAATAGCGCATTTTGGCCTAGGGCCTCCCTGAACATGTCTCCATAGAGTTCGGCACCATCACCAACAAGCAGCGTTGGTTCTGAAATTTTGGCAGCTAGTTCTTCAGGGGATATGACCATGTCTTCTGAAAGACGATGGAGGGAGCCACCCATCTCAGGACGAAACAGCGCGGTATACACCTCTTTCTTTCTGGCATCAATTACGGAACATATTTGACATGCAGCATAGCTGAACTGGTTTGCCATTGCTTCCAGGGTGGAAATGCCAATAAGAGGAATGGCGCTGGCAAAGGACAAGCCTTTCACGGTGCTGAGACCGATGCGCAGGCCTGTAAAGCTTCCCGGTCCAAGACTGATTGCAATGGCGTCAATCTGTTCCCAATCAAGCTGCGCCTCTTCCATCAGATATGTCACTGAAGAAAGGAGTCGTTTAGAATGAGTCAGTTTGGTCTGAAGGCTGTATTCTCCTATGCAATGAGAGGAACAGACCAAGGCAACACTCCCGAACATTCCTGTATTCTCAATGGCGAGTATAACGGGAGGATTGTGGTTAAGTGCTTTGGCGATATGGGCCATTTCCCATTATCCCTTGGTAAATATCCGGGCGATATCGTTGTAAAAAACAAAGATCATCAGACTGCCAAGAAGGAGTAAGCCAAATTGCTGGAATTTCTCCATGGTTTTTTTCTCGAGAGGTTTTTTCCTGATAGCCTCAAGAGAGAAAAAAACGAGATGCCCTCCATCAAGAATAGGTATCGGGAAGAGGTTGAGGATGCCAAGATTGACACTGACAAGGCCCATGAAGAAAAAGAGGTTTACCCATCCGGCTTGCATCTGCTGACCAGCCATCTGGGCAATAAGAATCGGACCACCCAGTTCACTGGCCGGAACAACTTGCTGGATAATTTTGATGATACCCATCATGGTTAAATAAATATACATCCATGTCTGTGAAATTCCGGCAAAAAATGCTTCAATGAGAGAGGCTTTTTCATAGATGACCTGGGTACTTCTGGAGATCCCCATCATGTATCGTTCATCTACTACTTCTCCAAAGATGTTTTTGACCTCCTTGATTTCCGGCTGCCCCGTTACCTCAAGTTCGGTGCCATCCCTGAATACAGTTATTACAATGGGGTTCCCTTCACTCTCACGGATAAGCAGTGACACATCCGCCCATTTCTCTGTTTCCTGGCCGTTAATGGTCAGGATGATATCACCAGCCTCGAGGCCGGCTGTTTCAGCTGGAGAACTCGCTGTGACGCCGCCGATCTCTGTGCCTGATTTAGGAACAGGAAGTCCAGCGATGGAAAAAATTAGAAAAAAGAGAAAAACAGCAAAAAGGATGTTGAATACGGGACCTGCCAAGACGATGAGAAACCTCTGCCATACTGTTTTGTGGGCAAAAGAGCGAGGAAGATCTTCGCTTGTTACTTCCTCTTCAATATTCTCCCCACACATCTTTACATAACCACCCAGAGGAAAGGCACTTATCAGGTATTCTGTGTCGCCATATTGACGTCCAAAAATCTTGGGCCCGAAACCCAGTGAACATGTCAGCACTTTGACGTTACAGAGGTTCGCTACGAGAAAATGCCCCAGTTCGTGAACAAAAATGAGTATGCCCAGGACAATGATAAAAGAGAGAATAGTGTTCATAGTAAAAGGGTGTAGGGGTTAGGGTTTAGGGTTTGGGGTTAATGAATAAGTCACATCCACAACCATAAACCTTTCATATTAATGTTGATTGAATGAGCAGCTATTGCGTTTCTTCTCCAGTTCGTTGTTGATAATGCATTTGAAATGCCTCAACAATGGATTCTGCCTGCATACGAGCCGAAAGATCAGCATCCAGCACTGTTTCCACACTCAGTATATCCTTATTGGGGAGATGTTTAAGGGTTTCTGCAACAACAATGGCAATTTCAGGGAACCGTATCCTTTTGTTCAAAAATGATTCCACAGCCACTTCATTGGCTGCATTCAGTACGGCCGGCAGAGTGCCGCCGCGTTTGCATACCTGGTACGCCAGTTTTAAGGATGGGAAGCGCTTGAAATCAGGCGGTAAGAAATTCAGATCCATACACTTGGCAAGATTCAAACGGGACAGACCAGTTCGTATACGTTCCGGCCAGGATAATGCGTAGGCAATGGGAATTCTCATATCGGGGATGCCCATCTGGGCAATAACCGAGCCGTCGATAAATTCCACAAGAGAATGGACTATACTTTGAGGATGCACCAGGACTTCAATATGTTCCACATCAATGTCAAAGAGCCATCGTGCCTCAATTACCTCGAGACCCTTATTCATCAATGTTGCAGAATCAATAGATATTTTTCTGCCCATATCCCAATTGGGATGATTCAATGCCTCTTCAGGAGAAACATCCCATAATTCGCGTTCACTTTTTTCTCGGAATGGACCACCCGAGGCAGTGAGAATAATTTTATGGACATCCTCCTGGCGTCCAGCAGCTAAGGCCTGAAAGATAGCGTTGTGTTCACTGTCAATGGGAAGCAGGTCAACGTTGTAATCCTTGACGGCCTGCATAACCAATTCCCCGGCCATGACAAGGGTTTCTTTGTTCGCAAGAGCAATGTTTTTTCCAGCCTTGATGGCTGCAAGAGTCGGGAGGAGGCCGGCAGCACCAACAATAGCGGAGACTACTGTGTCAGCATCGTCAAGACTAGCAACTCTTTCATTGCCTTCCTGGCCTGCTACTATTTTTCCCTGCCAGTCAGGAGAAAGTGACTGGGTAAGTTCTCGGGCCAGGTCGTCTGTGGAAATTGAAACAAGCTGGGGTTGGAAGGCCTCTATCTGGTCTCTCAGGAGTGAGATATTAGTCCCGGCAGCAAGTCCTATTACCCGAAATCGACCAGGAAACTGGTGGACAACTTCGAGAACATTCCGGCCTATAGAGCCTGTTGAACCTAACAGGGAGATATTTTTTTGCATGATAATATTTACATTTTACAAGATGTTGAAATAAATCAGGTAATAAAAGAGCGGAGCCGTCATCAGTAACGAATCAACCCGGTCCAGAACGCCACCATGACCAGGAAGAATAGATCCGGAATCCTTGACATTCATACCTCGCTTGAGCATGGATTCCGTAAGATCACCGAGAACACCAAGACAGGATATGGCTATCGCAGTCAAAGCAAGTATGGTCATATTGATGTCGTTTAAAACGACCAGTGTTACAGCACAGGCGCCAAGTGTGCCGAACACAAGTCCACCAACGAATCCCTCAATAGTTTTTCCGGGGCTTAGGCTGGGGCATAATTTGTTTTTCCCAAAATTTTTCCCTATGAAATAAGCTCCTGAATCAGATGCAGCAGTGATTGTTGTCAAAATCAAAAGCCAGGCCGCACCATTATCGAGGGCCATAAGAAGATTAAGATGTGCGCTGGCAAAGCCGATATAGGTGAGTCCAAAAATGGTTTTGACTAATGTATCAAAAGGTTTTTTAAGTGCGGAAAAGAAAAATATAATCAACAGAGCGTTCAGTGCAAATGCAGCAAAAAAACCGCTATATGTTATTAATGGTTGTTGACTGAACGAAAAGAAAAGGGGCAAAAGTGAAACACAGAGTAGTAATGGCCGAATACTTTTGTTTTCACCAATGCCTGCAATTGTAAAAAATTCAAGAAGTCCGATTCCGCTTACAATCAGGATAACAAGCCAGAAAAGAAAAAAGGAATTTATATACAGCAGGGAAAGCCAGCCGGCGACGATAAGCAGTCCTGTAATTATACGCTTCATAGAAGTTACTTTATTTTTTTAACTGGTCCCCTGTTTTGCCAAATCGACGCTGTCGTTCCTGATAAATTGTCAGTGCCCTATGAAAATCTTCTTGAGTGAAATCAGGCCAATTTGTTTCAGTTATGTACAGCTCAGCATAGGATGCTTGCCAGAGGAGAAAGTTACTGAGTCGGTATTCGCCCCCAGTTCTGATTAACAGATCCGGGTCAGGTAAACCCGCCGAATATAAATTTTCTTCAAGAAGATCTTCTGTAATTTCATCTGGGTGCAATGTGCCGGCAGCGCACATTTTTGCCAGGTTTCTAGCTGCTCGAGTAATTTCGCTTCGCCCGCCATAACTGAGAGCCAGGTTAAGAACAAGACCGGTATTATTAGCTGTTTTGTTAATGGAAGAATTCAGGACGTGTTGTACTTCCTCAGGCAGCTGTTTTTTTCTGCCCATACAGCGTAACTTGATGTTGTTATCAAGCATGGTGGAAAGTTCATTTTCCAGGTAGGATTTGAGAAGAGACATCAGGCCGGATACTTCCTGTTCCGGTCGCTTCCAGTTCTCAGTGGAAAAGGCGTAGAGAGTAAGAACCTTAATGCCAAGTTCACTGGCAGCGGTAACAATTTTTTTGACTGTTTTTACTCCAGACTTGTGCCCCAGCAATCGGATCATGCCACGATTCTGGGCCCACCTGCCATTGCCATCCATGATTATTGCTACATGGGCAGGCAGGGAGTGTCTGTCAAGCTGGTTCGATGGTGATGACACAGGGACGGTCTAAACCTCCATGACCTCTTTCTCTTTTTCTTGCAGGATTTCTTCTATCTTTTTTATGCACGCATCTGTTTCTTTCTGTGCGTCATCCTGATTTTTAAAGAGATCGTCCTCGGAGATTTCTTTGTCTTTCTTCTGTTTTTTGAAAGAGTCTATGGCCTCACGGCGGCAGTTGCGGATAGCAACTCGATATTCTTCACTGATCTGTTTAACCTGTTTGACCAGCTCTTTTCGTCGTTCCTCTGTGAGTTGAGGGATTGAAATTCGGATGATTTTCCCGTCGTTAGCAGGTGTCAGGCCAAGGTTGGAGGCCAGGATGGCCTTTTCAAGGACAGGAAGCATCTGGGGGTCCCATGGCTGAATGACAATAAGTCTGCTTTCTGGAATTGTTAGAGTAGCTACCTGATTGATCGGCATCATTGAGCCATAAGAGTCAACTTTGATTCCATCAAAAAGAGAAATGGAGGCCCTGCCGGTTCTGACTTTCGATAAATCACGGCGATATGCCTCGATACTCTTTTCCATTTTGTCAATCATTGTCAGTAGAACGTCACTCATTTTTTTCTCCACTTAGATCAGTCTGAAATTATTGTTCCAACTTTTTCGCCGCAGATTGCTTTTTTAAAATTGCCGGGAATGTTCATATTGAACACAAGAATAGTCTTGTTGTTATCCATGGCTAGGGAAACCGCTGCTGAATCCATTACCTTGAGGCGGCGCTGTAATATTTCCGAGTAGTTTAATCTGTCAAATTTAACAGCAGATTCATCTATCAGGGGATCCTTGTCATAGACCCCTTCAACCCTGGTTGCTTTGCAGATGATATCAGCGTTTATTTCCAGTCCTCTCAGCACGGCGGCAGTATCTGTAGTGAAGTAGGGATTACCTGTCCCTGCAGCAAAGATAACTGTGTTGCCTTTTTTGAAATGTTCAAGGGCAAGCCGTCTGGAAAAGGATTCGCACACTGTAGTCATTGAAATCGCTGATAAGACAACAGTCGGCACATTGTTTTGATCAAGGGCGTCTTTCAATGCAAGGGAGTTCATAACCGTGGCGAGCATACCCATATTATCTGCTGCTGCCCGATCCATTCCAGCTGAAGCTCCGGAAACACCTCTGAAAATATTGCCGGCGCCAATAACAATACCTATTTCAACCCCCATGGAGCGAAGCTCTCTTACTTCATCGGACAGGTAGGATAAGACGTCGTTACTGATGCCGAACTGAGCGTCACCCATGAGGGCTTCGCCACTGAATTTCAATAAAACTCTTTTATATTTCGCGTCAGAAGGCATCTGGTTTAGTAATAGAGTTAACCCGAGGCAACTAAACTGGTTGATCCCTCGGCTTGTAAGAGTTTACCAGTGGCACATATTCGTTCAGGCAGACCGGCGAATCTATAGCCTGCCTATGTGAGGCGGGCTGACCGGACGAAGATGGGGTGCTGGTGAACTCTTACCTGATTTATTCGGCGCCTACCTGGAACCGAGCATAGTGTTTAATTGTAATGTTTTCACCTAAAGAAGCGATGATTTCATTAAGCTTGTCCTGAACAGACAGATCAGGGTTTTTAACAAATTTTTGCTCCATCAGGCAGGTTTCTGAATAGAATTTGTCAATTTTTCCTGAGACAATTTTCTCAATGATATTTTCCGGCTTACCAGAGTCTTGAGCCTGTTTCACGTATATTTCTTTTTCTC
The DNA here is from genome assembly GCA_030608985.1 of Desulfobia sp. Lineage (GTDB taxonomy): Bacteria > Desulfobacterota > Desulfobulbia > Desulfobulbales > SURF-16 > Desulfobia. Next base: position 6,382 of record JAUWDC010000070.1, read on the forward strand.
TGGCAACGAGATCTTCTGAAACAGCTTCTCTGTTAATTGCAATAGGGTCTGCAGCGGCAATATGCATTGCAATATCTTTGGAAAAATCGATAAAGGAATCTGTTTTTGCGACAAAATCCGTCTC
>JAUWDC010000321.1 GCA_030608985.1 Desulfobia sp.
AAGCATGGCAACCGCTGCTTCAGGAATCATCGGCATATAGATGATGACGGTGTCTCCCTTCCGGACACCCTGGTCTTTCAGGACACCGGCAAAAAGGGATACTTCTTTCTGGAGTTCTGAGTACGTTATTTTCTTTACAGTATCTGTGACCGGACTGTCATAAATAATGGCGGCCTGGTCACCACGACCGTTCTCTACATGCCTGTCCACAGCGTTATAGCATGTGTTTAGGGTGCCCCCTGAAAACCAGCGGTAAAAAGGAGGGTTGGAAGAGTCGAGCACTTTATCCCATTTTTTCTCCCAGGTAATTCCTTCCGCAGCTTCTCCCCAGAATCCTTCAGGGTCATTAATACTTTTTTTGAAAATTTCGTCGTAGGATGCCATCTCATTCTCCAGTCTTAACGTGTTTAGTTACCTGAAGCGCAGCTTTGTCAGTGCTGATTTCCTTCACGCTGCACTCGTTTAAAATGATTTTGACGTGTCAAAAAAATAGTGCTTGACGAATTTTTTATATCATAAAGTAGCTAGATCAGCAAGGGGGATGTAACTATTGAATATTATGATAGAATTTACACCTTCCGCGATCAGATAATGGGGCGGATGTAACCCCTTATGGGTCAGTCCTGCCATTTGGTTTTGAGGCCCCCGGATGAGTCAATTTGGCAGGCTTTCATATAGATATCATGATAAAAAGTAAACCAGCAGTCGCGGGATGAAAAGAAAGGTAAAAGGGTTTCTTTCTGCTCGATAATTTTCAGGGGAAAGTTGTCGTAGGCCATTATCCATAACGGATTAAAATGACTATGCAGCGGCAGGAGATCCCCCAGGTGGACAGCGCACCCTGTTTCCCCTTCCATGACAACGAGTTGATGGCCGCGGGTATGCCCCCCGGTTGCAGAAACTGAGACCCCTGGAAGTATCTCACAGTCTCCATCAACCAGCTCCAGGAGGCCGCTGTCTTCCAGGCTGGTAAAATTGTGGGGCCAATAGCTGTGGGCAGACCTGCTGTTGGGATGGGTGACATCCTCCCATTCTTTTTTCCGCATAATGTGTCGTGCTTTTGGAAAAGTAAGCTCATGCTGCCCGTGGCTGTTGATCATGACAATACCACCGGCATGATCAAAATCACAATGGGTGAGAATGACACAGTGGATATCGTCCCTGTCAATTCCGAGAGCAGCAAGGTCTTCTACAACACTCCACGGCCTTGTGACCTGAAAGATCTCTTTTTCTTTATCTGACAGTTTGTTGCCGAGCCCGGTGTCGATAAGAATGTTATTCTCTGCTGTTTTAACCAGAAGCGGGGCATTGAGCATTTTGATGTTATTATTGCTGTCTGCAGGATATTTTTTATTCCATAACACCTTTGGCACCGCACCAAACATGGTGCCTCCATCCAGTTTGAATTCACCGCCGTTCAACCAGCTTATTTTTATGTCACCAAGGTCAAGAGATTTTTTCATGCTTCTTTCCCGTCAAGCCTGTCAAAGTGAACATCCATCTGCGGAAATGGAATAGTAATGTTTTCTTCCTGTAAAGTTTTATGAATTTTTTTCAAAAAGAGGTGGGTTTGCAGGCCACGATCCCGAGGATCATCGACCCAGACCAAAAGTTCGAAGTCGACTGAAGAAGATGCCAGGCTCCTGACCCGGACACGGGGAGCCGGTTCTTTTGAAATTCCCTCGCTTTCTGTGGCAATCCGGAGGAGTACTTCTTCCACTCGGTCGAGATCGGAGCCATAGGCAACGCCCACTGGAATTTTAATCCTGAAATTTGGGGTAGGGGCGCTTTCGTTTATTATTTTGGAATTGGCGAGAATGGAGTTGGGAATGGTGACCAGCACATCATCACGGGTGAGAACTCGGGAAGATCGAATACCTATCTCCACCACCTCACCTCGTTCCTGGTTGTCGACGATTATATAGTCACCTACCTTGAAGACACGGTCCATAAAGAGACTCATGCCGCCGAAAAAATTTGACAGGGTGTCCTTGGCCGCCAGGGCTACGGCAATACCGACAATACCTGCAGATGCAAAGAATGGAGTGAGACTGACATTCCATATATCAAGGAGCCAGTATGCTCCGACAAAGAGCATGACAAGGAAGATAAGTTTGTGGATCAGGGCCCCAAGGTCTTTGCCTATTTTTCCCAGCCAGATGTTTTTGGTGTGTTTGGCTATGAAATTGATAATTCGAATAACGGTAGTGAGCCATATAATCAAGATGAGGCTGCGGCCGCTTCGGGAGATCGTTGCTGATACGGATTCAGAAAGCTCGATCAGTGAAAAACAGTGAATCAGGCCAACAAGAAGTACTGTCCAGTATACAGGGGCATGGAGATATTTGATCAGGTCATTGTCAAAAGAAGACTTGGTCAGCCGTGTAAGACGCTTGAGGACACGATTTATAAAGAAGTCTATAGCTACTGCTGCAAGAGCATAAAGAGCTAGTAGTAGAAAGAATTCTATCCAGACATGGTCCTGGAGATACGGGAATTTTTCAATCAGAGAGTCGAGATTCATCTGTTTTCAGGCAATTGTTGATGATAGTATGGTAAATATTCGACTTGAACTTAAAAGTAACAAAAACCACCCAAACTGTAAATGTTTGGCAACGGTTTACAGGGAGGGAAGCAGGACGCTGCGCTATACATTGGTATGTGCCGCGAAGCAAATACTCTTGGGGTATAAAGTGTCCTGATCGCCTTCCTGTGAGCCGTTG
>JAUWDC010000176.1 GCA_030608985.1 Desulfobia sp.
GGCGTCAGCAAGGATCAATTTCTGAAGTCTCTGGCTGATATCCGCGGCAGTCAGCGTGTCACTGATCAAAATCCAGAGGAGAAATATCAGGCCCTGGAAAAATATGCCCGCAATTTGACAGATCTGGCCAAGCAGGGAAAACTGGATCCTGTGATTGGCCGGGATGATGAGGTGCGGCGTGTTGTTCAGGTACTGAGTCGCCGTACCAAAAATAATCCGGTGCTTATCGGTGAGCCCGGAGTCGGTAAGACAGCCATTGTTGAAGGACTGGCACAGCGTATTGTCTCGGGAGATATTCCAGAGACCTTGTATGGAAAGCAGGTTTTGGCTCTTGATCTGGGGGCTCTGATTGCAGGAGCAAAATATCGTGGTGAGTTCGAGGATCGCCTGAAGGCTGTATTGAAAGAGGTGGAGAAACGCCAGGGAGAAATTATCCTCTTTATTGACGAGATTCATACCTTGGTGGGTGCAGGTGCTGCCGAAGGTGCAATGGATGCCTCTAATATGTTGAAGCCTGCTCTTGCCCGAGGTGAACTGCACTGTGTAGGTGCAACCACATTAAATGAATACAGGACGATAGAAAAAGATGCGGCACTTGAGCGTCGTTTCCAGCAGGTTCTGGTCCGGGAGCCTTCTGTGGAGGATGCCATTGCCATTCTGAGAGGAATTAAAGAAAAGTATGAAGTACATCATGGCGTGCGTATTAAAGATACGGCCACGGTGGCGGCAGTCACCCTGTCAAAGCGATATATAAGTGATCGTTTTCTACCCGATAAGGCTATTGATCTTATCGATGAGGCTGCTTCCCGTCTTCGTATTGAGATTGACAGTATGCCTACTGAAATAGATGAAGTAGAGCGGCATCGCATCAAGCTGGAAATTGAGCGCCAGGCTTTGAAAAAGGAGAAAGACCCCGCCTCCAAAGAGCGTCTGAATACCCTTGAGGCAAAACTTGCTGATATCAATGAGCAGCTTAAGAGCATGAAGGGCCATTGGATTCTGGAAAAGGATATTATCCAGAAGATACGTAAGATAAAGGAGAAGATAGATGAGGCTAGAGTTGCCGAGCAGCAGGCTGAACGGGCTGGAGATCTCAGCAAAGTAGCGGAAATCCGCTATGGTCTTATTGCTGAGCTGGAAAAAGAAGTTACCGTAGAAAATGAGCACCTGGCTGACATTCAAAAAGATCGGCAGATGCTCAAAGAGGAAGTTTCTGAAACGGATATCGCAGCTGTTGTTGCCATGTGGACCGGTATACCGGTGGATAGACTCCTGGAGGGTGAAAAGGAAAAGCTGGTGCAGGCCGAGGCCAAGTTGGCGGAGCGTGTCGTTGGACAAGAGGAGGCAATATCTGCTGTTGCCAATGCAGTGAGAAGGGCACGGGCAGGGCTCCAGGATCCAAACAGGCCATTGGGATCCTTCATTTTTATGGGACCAACCGGTGTCGGGAAGACAGAACTTGCCCGCACATTGGCAACCTTTCTCTTTGACAGCGAACAGGCCATGATCCGGCTTGATATGTCTGAATTCATGGAAAAACACTCAGTAGCCCGTCTTATTGGGGCTCCTCCCGGGTATGTTGGCTATGAAGAGGGAGGTTTCCTTACAGAAGCAGTGCGCCGGCGGCCATATTCGGTCATTTTGTTTGACGAGATCGAAAAAGCGCACCCTGATGTGTTCAATATTCTTCTGCAGATTCTCGATGATGGCAGGATGACAGATGGACATGGCCGCACCGTAGATTTTAAGAATACTATTTTGATCATGACTTCCAATCTGGGAAGCCAGTTCATTATGGAACTGGGTGAAGAGAATCGTGAGGAGATGAAACAACGGGTCGAGGATATTCTCCACCAGCAGTTTCGACCGGAATTCTTGAATCGTATTGATGACATCATCACCTTCCATAGTCTTTCAAAGGAAGACTTGAGCCGGATTGTCGATATCCAGTTCAAGCAGCTCGAAGAGCGGCTTGCAGAGCAGAAGTTTAAGGTGGAATTAACGGATGCTGCCCGTGATTTTATCATCAATGCCGGGTATGATCCAGCATTTGGGGCGCGCCCCCTGAAACGGGCTATTCAACGGCATATCCAGGACGGTCTTGCCATGGAGATCCTGGATGGAACATTTGTTCCGGGAGATATAATTCGTGTGGATGTAGATACTGATAAACATCGTTTGAGTTTTGTAAAAGTGTAACATTGGAAGTGCATTATGAAGAATGACATTTCCAGGTGGAAAGTTGTTAAAAAACATGTTTTTTCTCATTGAGACAATAAAAAATTATGGTGCAAATAATATGTGGAGGAAGGTATGAAAGTTCTTGGTGTATCCGGATCACCTATAAAAAACAGTAATACAGATCGCGCCCTCAAGATCGCTTTGGCGGCAACAGGGATGAGAAGTGAATTTATTAAATTAAGTGATTATGACATCCGTCCATGCAATGCCTGTTTAGGATGCATTAAGGACAATAAATGCATACAGAAAGACGATGATGGCATTTTCCTGGCAGAAAAAACCTTTAAGTTTGATGCGTTAATTATAGCCGGATTTACGCCATACTCTTCTCTCGACAGCCGGACCAAGGCTTATATGGAACGGTTGTATCCCCTGCGCCATCGTCATGGCTTAATGGCAGGAAAGCCAGGAGGCGCGATCATTACTTCTGCTATCCCTCCCGGCAATACACAACTGCCTCCTGCCGGTGAAAACGGCATCAATGCCATAAAATATTATATGATGGAAGAGGGCATGAATTTCATCGGCGGAGTAACCATTCTCGGAAACGTCCCCTGCGTGAGATGCGGCCAGGAAGGGCAATGCCAGATGTCAGGGATTAAAATGATGTTTGGTAAAGATGCTACTCCGGAAAGTGTTGGCATTAATGACTTTGAAAATGATCCGGATGTGGTTGCCGCACTTGAAAAATTAGGTGAGGATATTGGAGCATCCTTTTTTAAGTAGTATCCTGATTTGCGAAATCTATGAGAGAGAATGCAAAAAAAATCGTAACTATTCAGCGACATTCCGGTAAAATTGCTAAAACCACCGGACTGTAACTGTTCAGATGTGCTCCAGATTCACGTAAGCAGGCCGCCGAATCTATAACAGCGAAGCGGTGTCATTATCTATGTGAGGCGGACTGATCGCGTGAAGATGGGGTGCAGCTGAACAGTTACAAAAAATCTTTATTTCGAAGGCGGTTGCTGGCGACAGAATGTCCACTGTTTGTCATCTGAATCAGAATCGGAATAGGAGTATCCTGCCGTAGAGAATTTCTTTATCTCCTCTGGATCCCGAATTGTGTTGTTCAGGATAAAGTCTGTCATCATTCCCCGTGCCTGTTTGGCAAAAATGGCTATCGTCCTGGACGTGCCGTTTTTTATTTCCTTGAAGTTGATGGTGAGAAGTCCGGAGTTAAGTTTTTTCGCTTTAATCACCTTAAAGTACTCGTTTGAGGCAAGATTAATCAGGAGGGGAGTCTCCTCGTGTTCGAGTTCGTGGTTAAGCAACTCAGTAATCCGATCTCCCCAGAACTGGTAGAGGTCTTTACCCCTGGCATTCCGGAGCTTTGTCTTCATCTCCAGGCGGTAGGGCTGAATTAAATCCAGAGGGCGTAAACAGCCATAAAGTCCTGAAAGAATTCGCAGATGCTGCTGGGCATATTGCAGTACATTTTCTGTATACTTCCCGCATTCAATCTTGCTGTACACATCGCCTGTAAATGCAAAAAGAGCCTGCCTGCTGTTTTCAGGAGTAAATGGTGTTGAAAACTCCTGATACCGTTCAACATTCAGATCGGCAATATTTTTGCTGACTGACATCAGGCTTTGAATTCCCTCTGAGTCAAATTTTTGTAACTCGGTAATAAGTTCCTGAGAATCATTCAGGAATCTGGGGGTAGTGTATGAAGTTATCGGGATACTGTTTTTGAAATCCTGGCCTTTTGATGGGGAAAGAATAATAATCATCGATATACGGATCGGGTTAGGGGGTATTGGACGAAAGTTTAGCAAGTTTTAACTGGACCTCCTTGCAGATCTGTCTCAACTCGGTTGTGATTTTTATCTTTTCAACAGGTTCCAGTGGATATGTTTCAGCGAAGGCAATCAGCCGTTTCATTTCGTCAATGATCTGCTGGACAGGATTTCTGCCGAGAAGGGAAATTTCCGAGATAATATATCTGCATAAAGCATTAAAACTGTCTATAAGCAGCAGGTTGTGCTGGGTGCCATTTTCAAGGACGCCGGCAAGTGTCGTGTATATTGAATCTATCTGT
>JAUWDC010000020.1 GCA_030608985.1 Desulfobia sp.
GCAGATAAGCCCCTCTTCCTGGCAGCGCCTATTATTTGCCTTGTTGCAATGATGGTCTCGCTGGCTGTTCTTCCGTTTGCCAAAGGCTGGGCCCTTGCCGATATCAATATCGGACTCCTATTCATCTTTGCCATGAGCTCACTGGCCAGTTACGGAATTATTCTTGCCGGTTGGGCCTCTAATTCGAAATATACCCTGCTCGGTGGCATGCGTTCAATGGCCCAGGTGATCAGTTATGAAATTTCCTTGGGACTGAGTCTGGTCGGGGTCATGATGCTATCCGGCTCTCTGAATTTGACACAGATAGTGGAAGCCCAGGGCTCCTCTTTTATCGGTATGTATATTTTTTCCCAGCCTGTGGCATTTTTCGTCTTTTTTATTGCCATGCTGGCGGAAACTAACAGGGTGCCATTTGATCTTCCCGAGGCTGAAACGGAGCTTGTTTCCGGTTATATAACCGAATACAGCGGCATGCGTTATGCCATGTTTTTCATGGCCGAATATATCGGCATGTTTGTAATGGCCTCAATTGGAGTTGTCTGCTTTCTGGGGGGCTGGAACGGGCCCTTCACTATCCCCTTTTTCCCTCCGATATGGTTCATTTTGAAAGTGTATCTAATAATGTTTCTCTTTATCTGGATCCGGGCCACACTTCCACGGTACAGATATGATCAGTTGATGGCGCTTGGCTGGAAACTCCTGATACCGCTTTCCCTTGGTAATATTCTTTTGACCGGATTGGCTAAGATCGTCATAAATTAAGTCGAGACAGATTGATATGATCGTAAAATACAAACCGAAAAGAAATTTTCTGCAAACCATCATCCAGATGGAGATTCTCCAGGGATTGGCTCTCACTTTGCGCAAATTGTTTTCCCCGCCAATTACCAGACAATATCCACAGGAAAAGCCGCCGATGTATCCAGGTTTCCGTGGCCAGCATGCTCTGGTTCGCGATCCGCAAAGTGGCACGGCCAAATGCGTTGCCTGTATGCGTTGCGCGCAAGTTTGCCCATCCCGATGTATCAGTATTCGCTATCATGAAGAAGAGGAGACTACCCGCAGGATAATGGATAGTTTTAATATTGAAGCCCTTCGATGCGTGTATTGCGGCTATTGCGTTGAAGTATGTCCTGTCAACGCCATCACCATGACAGACGTGTTTGAGTATGCCTCGTATGATCGAGAATCAATCTATTTTGATAAGGAAAGACTGCTGAGCAATTGGGATAATTTTATGAGTAGCAGCACATATGATCAGTCAAGTTATGTCAATCCGTTCTGGCGACCAAGAGGCCTTCCTGAATCGGAACTGACGGCAGCAAAAAGAGTCCCTGTCCCCGACGATTGGATTATTGAAAATCAGTTTGTAGGAAGAAAAGCACGCAGTAAAAAGATTACTGGAGGACAATAATGTTAAGCAAATTCATCTTTTTATACTGCGCCCTGATGATTGTCACCACCGGTATACTTGCTGTGCGGTTTCGAAATCCTGTCCACAGCGTCTTGGCTGTTTTAGTCCTTTTTTTTCATATGGCTGGATTGTACCTGTTGCTCAATGCGGAATTTCTGGCAGCGGTCCAGATTATCGTATATGCCGGTGCTATTCTCGTCTTGTATCTTTTTGTGTTATTCCTCGTCAATATCAGGGAGGAGATCACGACCAAACGTTTTGTTGAGAACCATAATATTTCTAAATTCATCTCCTTCCTGGTTTTTTTGATGTTAATAGCGGTTACACAGTCTTTTCGCCTTGGAGTCCCAGGGGAATGGACTACGGATGCTATCAACCAGGCAACCCATACCAAAGCTCTGGGGATTGAAATATTTACATCGTATATCCTACCATTTGAGATAATCGCTTTAATTCTGCTGGTAGCAGTTGTTGGTGGAATTCTTCTGGCCAAGCAGGATAAACAGGAGGTGGTCATGGCCCCGGATGAGGGTTCAGGGCCATTGACAAAGGGAGGGCAAAAATGATTCCGGTAACCTGGTATCTGGCATTGAGCGTCATACTTTTTTCCATAGGAATGTATGGATTCCTGACCCGGCGCAATGTGATCATCATGTTTCTTTGCATAGAACTCATGTTGAATGCCGCAAATCTGAATTTTGTTGCCTTCAGTCATTACCTGACTGATTTGCGCGGCCAGGTCATGACTTTTTTTATCATTGCTGTTGCTGCCGCAGAGGCAGCCATCGGCCTGGGCATTGTCGTGGCCCTGTACCGTAACCGGCGGACCGTATATTCAGACGAAATAAATGAGTTGCGAGGATAGGATAAACGATGGATTTTTTGATATTACATGACGGCTGGCTGCCCATCCTGAGTATCCTGATGATTCTGCCGCTGGCAGGGGCCTTTCTTTTGTTTGTTATCCCAGGAGAAAATTTTCAGAAATATTGGGCGCTGGGTGTGACCACGGTGACAGCAGCTGTTTCACTCCCCCTTTATTTCCGTTTTGATTCAACCACCTATAAATATCAGTTTGGTGAGCACCATAGCTGGATTCCTGCCCTTGATGTCAATTATACCTTGGGGATAGACGGCATCAGCCTGCTGCTTGTCCTGATGACTACCTTGCTGATGCCTCTCTGTGTTCTCTGTTCCTGGCGATATATTACAACCAAGGTGAGGGAGTTCATGTTCTGCCTTCTGCTCATTGAAACGTCCATGTTAGGCGTATTCATGGCCCTGGATTTTGTGTTTTTCTATATCGTCTGGGAAGCAACACTCATCCCCATGTTCTTTCTTATCGGCGTCTGGGGTGGAGAACGCAAGATCTATGCTTCGATCAAGTTTTTTCTTTATACACTGGCAGGCTCGGTGCTGATGCTGGTGGCAATCATTGCTCTCTATTTTAATACAGACCCTCATACCTTCAGCATTCCCCTCCTGATGGGACAGGGGTATTCTTCAATTTTCCAAAAATGGGTGTTTGTGGCCTTTTTCCTGGCTTTTGCCATCAAGGTTCCGATGTTCCCATTTCATACCTGGTTACCTGCCGCCCATGTACAGGCTCCTACGGCCGGCAGTGTGATTCTGGCAAGCGTGCTTTTGAAAATGGGTACGTATGGTTTCCTGCGGTTTTGCTTGCCCATTACCCCGGCTGCCACCGTTACTTTCACCCCTTTTATTTTATGGTTGTCTGTGGCCGGGATTTTGTACGGCGGTTTCACGGCACTGGCCCAGAGTGATATGAAAAAATTGATTGCCTATTCCAGTGTGGGCCACATGGGCTTTGTCACTTTGGGGATTTTTGTCCTTAATCCCATCGGCTTGGAAGGTGCCCTGCTGCAAATGATCAATCATGGCATTACCACCGGAGCCCTGTTTCTCTGTGTAGGGATGATTTATGAACGGACCCATACCAGGGATCTTGATTTGAATGCGGGAGTTGGCCAGTATATGCCGGTTTATGTGACTTTTCTGGCATTTTTTTCACTCTCGTCCCTGGCATTTCCCGGAACAAATAGTTTTATCGCTGAGTTTATGATTCTTGCCGGTGGTTTTGCCAAATCAAAACTGATAGCCACCTGTGCCATTCCCGGGGCAATTCTGGCAGCAGCCTATATGTTGCGTATGCTGCAGAAAATAGTATGGGGGGGCACGGAAAATCCAACCCATACCGGCCTGTCTGATTTGAATACCAGGGAAATCGTTACGCTGGCACCGTTGCTGCTTTTAGTCTTCTGGATAGGTTTGGCACCTAAGCCGTTTCTTAATGTCATGCATGCCAGCGTGGCCCATTTGCTTGAACAGGTCAATGGCTTGCAGGCCGGTGTAGCTCCCATGGCAAAGATAATGTTGCCGTAAACGTGATCAAAGGAAATGAGAAGGACCTAAGATATGGAAGTCATTATATCGAGTAAACCTTTAGTTGCAATGTTGTGTGCCTTATTCGGCGCCATTCTGGTGAGCCTTTCCGGCAGAAAACCGAATATTCGTGAGTCTTGGTCGGTGGCAGCGGCAGTCTGCATGTTTGGTGTCATCGCCTCTATGGCTCCCGAAGTGATGGCCGGCAATATATATAAATATCAATTGTTTGACATGCTGCCCGGATTATCCCTTACCTTTCGGGCTGATGCCTTTTCCATGATATTTGCCATTGTCGCCTCTTTTCTCTGGATCCTGGCGGCATTTTATTCCATGGGTTATATGCGAGGGTTGCAGGAACATGCCCAGACGCGCTTTAATACCTGTTTTGCCCTTTCTCTTTTTGGCGCGATAGGAGTCGCTTTCGCGGATAATCTTTTTACCCTGTATCTTTTCTACGAGATTGTTTCCATCTGTACCTACCCGTTGGTCGCCCACCATCAGGACGAGGAAGGATATTCCGGTGCCAGGAAGTACATTGTCTACCTGACCACCACTGCTAAAGGGCTGCTGCTGCCGGCAATGATTCTTATCTATGTGTTGACCGGCAGCCTGGATTTTGCCGACAATATTCACACCGGTATTTTCCCAGCCGGGGTGAGTAGTGTTGTGGTGACCATCCTCTATATCTGCTGCCTCATTGGTTTTGCAAAAAATGGCCTTATGCCGTTTCATAACTGGCTGCCTGGTGCCATGGTGGCCCCAACCCCGGTCAGTGCTCTGCTTCATGCTGTGGCCGTGGTAAAGGTGGGGGTCTTTTCCACTACCAGGGTTATGCTTTACGTATTCGGCACGGACCAGATGAGTGCCTTGAATCTTGGAGTTCCCACGGCGTACTTTGTCTCATTTACCATCATCACGGCTTCGATAATTGCGCTTACCAAAGATAATCTCAAAGCGCGGCTTGCCTATTCCACAGTGAGCCAGCTCGCCTATATTATCTTGGGTGTCGCACTGCTGACCCCCAATGGGATTGAGGGTGGACTGGTGCACATTGCCAACCATGCTTTTGCGAAAATTACCCTCTTTTTCTGTGCCGGTGCCATTTATGTTGCCACCCGCAAAAAAACAATTTCGGAAATGGCCGGTCTTGGCCGGACTATGCCGTTTACCTTTGCCGCTTTTGGCATTGCCTCGCTCTCCATGATCGGAGCGCCCCCGGTTGGCGGTTTTGTCACCAAATGGAAGCTGTTGGTCGGGGCCATGGAAATGCCGGCTCACTCTATCGGTATATTGCTTGTTCTGCTGGCAAGTACGTTGCTTAATGCCGCTTACTTTGCTCCTGTTACCTACAGGGCCTTTTTTGGCAAGCGACCGGTGGGTGAAACCTACGAAGGGATTAAGGAAGCTCCGTTGTCCATGGTTATCCCTCTCATGATTGCCGCAATTATTTCCGTAATTATAGGTATCTATCCAGATTTTATGATGACCTTTGTTAATATGGTGACCCAATGATAGTACGATTTATTGATTTTTTCCGGAATCGAATGCAGATGACCATCAGACTCTGTTACGGGGTTCTTGCACTCCTTGTTATCATCGATATAATGCCCGGCTTGACCGGTAAGGAGCACCATGCCCATAGCTGGGTCGAGCACTATATTCCGGGGTGGTGGTCCATTTTCGGCTTTGTCGCCTGTACATTGATTATCTTTGTTTCCAAGTGGTTTGGCCACCTTGGCATCATGACTCGCGAGGACTATTATGATGACTGATTTATGGATTCATCCAGCCGCCGTTCTAATCATAGGGGCCTTGCTGCTGCCCTTTGTGCGGGGACCCAGGATTATTCGTAATCTCTACCTTCTTCTGGTGCCTCTGCTTGCCTTCATCAATGTGTTAACAATGGCCAAGGGCACCTTCGGCGTCATGCAGTTTATGGACTGGACTCTTACCTTTGGCAGGGTAGATAGGTTAAGCCATGTTTTCGGCTTCATCATGACATTGATGTGCCTTATCGGTACTGTCTACGGCATGAATTCGAAGGGGATCAGAGAGATTTTTGCAGCATGGCTCTATGTTGCCGGCTCCCTCGGAGTCATTTACTGTGGTGATTATATAGTCCTCTTTCTTTTCTGGGAACTGATGGCTTTCACTTCAGTTTTCCTCGTTTGGTTCCGCGGCAGGAAACGATCCATGGCCACCGGCTATCGCTACCTGATGGTCCATACCTTCGGGGGACTGGTTTTGCTGGCCGGCCTGATCTTACGATATCAGGCCACCGGGGGAGATATTTCCTTTGGCCCAATCGGAGTTGATTCACCCTCCCTGTATACCTACCTTATTATGATCGGTTTCATCTTGAATGCCGCGGTGCCACCGTTACATGCCTGGTTGCCTGACGCATACGGAGAGGCTACAGTAGCCGGCGCTGTATTCATGTGCGCTTTTACCACCAAAACAGCCATTTATGCCCTGGCCCGTGGTTTTGCCGGCATGGATATTCTCATTGCCCTCGGCGTCATTATGGCGCTCTATGGTGTCGTTTACGCGGTGCTCGAAAATGATGCCCGTCGACTTCTTGCCTATCATATTATCAGTCAGGTCGGGTATATGGTGGCCGGTGTCGGTATTGGTACCGAAATGGCTATTAACGGCACCTGTGCCCATGCTTTTGCTCATATTCTTTATAAAGGGCTGCTGTTCATGGGCTGCGGTTCGGTATTGTTCATGACCAACAAGAGTAAATTCAGTGATCTTGGTGGTCTGTATAAAAAGATGCCGAGAACATTTGTGTATACGCTCATCGGCGGTCTTTCCATTTCAGCCTTTCCCCTGTTTTCCGGTTTTGTCAGTAAATCCATGATCGTGGCGGCGGGCTTTCATGAGCATCTCATGTGGGCCGCTTTCCTGCTCACCCTGGCCTCTGCCGGAACCTTTCTCCACACAGGCCTCAAGGTTCCTTATTTCATTTGGTTCGGCAAGAATAACTGTAGTGAGGAAACGTGGGAGAAAGCTGCTGATCCGCCGGTTAATATGGAGATTGCCATGGCGGTGGCCGCCTTTTTCTGTATTTTCATCGGCTGCTATACTCCTTTTCTATATAACCTGCTGCCGTACCCGGTTCACTATCACCCGTATACGGCGTATCATATTTCCGAGTCCATGCAGATACTGTTGTTCACAGCTCTTGGTTTCTTCCTGTTTGTCAAGAAACTGGCGCCGGAAGTGGTAATCAGCCTCGATTTTGACTGGTTCTATCGTAAGGGGAGCAAGGTATTCATGTGGCTGGCCAGAAAACCGATCCAGTCATTTGATAATGCCTGGAGTGAAGTCTATCGGGTGGCAGGGATGGTGCCGCTGATGATCACAGCTCGCTTCTGGTCCTGGTTTGACTGGCATGGTATTGACGGCGTGGTGGATGGTTTGGCCCGGGTTGTCGGCTATTTTTCAGAAAAATTACGGTGGATGCAGAACGGCCAGATAGCGCGCTATTTATCTTTTATGGCCGGTGGCGTTTTTGTTGTCCTGGTCTGGATGTTTTCGAGTATGTGATCGGTTTCATGTTAACGAGGTATTGAAATTATGAATACATTTTCACCTTTCACTCTGTCCTCCCTCTCTTCTATGGGACCGGAACTGGTGCTTCTGTCTGTGGGGATACTGTTAATAGTGGTGGATCTCTTCTGTAAGAATCGTCTCCTTCTTCCCTGGTTGACTGCTGCAGGTACCCTGGTTGCACTGGTGCTGCTGTTTAACACCTCCAGCGCAACAGTATTTGGCAACATGTATATCGTAGACGGATACAGTGTTTTCTTTAAAATGGTGTGCCTTGTCGGCGTCCTGTTTACAGTCTTGTTATCAGAACGTTACCTGGAGATCGAAAAGCTTCATCATGGTGAATATTACAGCCTGCTCATTTTTTGCACTGTGGGAATGATGGCTATGGTCTCGGGCGGAGATTTGATCGTTGTCTACCTGGGGCTGGAACTTATGGCCCTCAGCGCATATTGTCTGGTTGGTTTATTGAAACAGGACAGCCGTTCCAATGAGGCATCCTTGAAATATTTTTTAATGGGCGCTTTTTCCACCGGCCTCCTCCTCTACGGTATTTCCTTGATATACGGACTCACCGGTACCACCGATTTGAGCGTTTTATCAGAGCGGGTAGTGTCCCTGGATCTTATGAATAACCATGCCCTTCTGGTGGGGCTTGGTCTCGTACTGGTGGCATTTTGTTTCAAGCTGGCAGCAGCGCCTTTCCATATGTGGGCTCCGGATGTCTATGAAGGAGCGCCATCTTCCATTACCGCCTTCTTGGCGGTTGCTCCGAAAGCTGCAGCTTTTGCCGTGCTTGGGCGTGTTCTTATTATGGGATTTGGTGATGTCCATATCCATTGGGGGCCTCTTATTGCCTTTATAGCAGTATTGACCATGGCAATCGGCAATATTGCCGCTATTGCCCAGAAGAGTTTAAAACGGATGCTGGCTTATTCCTCTGTTGCCCATGCCGGTTATGCCCTGTTGGGCATTCTGGCCGGCAATAATGAAGGGCTGTCTGCCACCATGAATTACCTGTTTATCTATGCCTTCATGAATATGGGGGCATTTGCCATTCTTATCATGCTCTGCGATAACAAGCGGCGCGGCGAACAGCTTGATGATTATCGGGGTTTGGCTAAAACAAATCCACTGGCTGCGGCTTTGATGCTTGTTTTTCTTTTCTCCCTTGCCGGCATCCCACCGACAGCAGGGTTTATAGGTAAATTTTATTTACTCGTAGCCGCGATACATGCCGGCTATATTGTAACGGTCGTTGCTGCCATGGTCTTTAGCGTTGTTTCGGCTTATTATTATCTCCGGGTGGTACGGTATATGTATTTTGAAAATGCTGAACAGGAGACTGCTGTTTCAATGTCGCCTGGAATGACAGCAGCTTTAGTGCTGGCCATGATTGGAATGGTCGGTATGGCAATCTTTCCGGGGCCCATCCTAAGTTTTGCTGGAAAGTCATTGATTGGGTATTAGGGACAAAGAATTAAACCATCCGGCTCAATCGTGGCTTAATTTTTTCTGGCCGAATCTACAAACAAGTTTTCATATTGTAAAAATAGAATATAAAATCATGCATACTATAAAACCAATTGGCGTCATACATTCACCTCATTACACAATTGAAGATATGCCCATTCAACCCAAAGGTGCGTCAGGGGTTGAGGGGTACGTATTAGTGGATGAAAAATACATTG
>JAUWDC010000298.1 GCA_030608985.1 Desulfobia sp.
GGAGAGGCGCCGGCCCATGCTCTGCCTGTCAAATTTGTTTGACGGATGTAACTGTTCAGCTGCACCCCATATTCGCACGATCAGGCCTCCTCACATAGGTAAACTATAGATTAGGCGGCCTGCTTGCACGAATCTGGAGCACATCTGAACAGTTACAGGCCAGTGGTTTCAGCAATTTTTCCGGTATGTCCAATTATTTGCTAAAATCTCAAATTTCAAATCTCAAATCTAAAATCTATAGAATGCAGACTCCAGATGAAAAGAAAGTTTTTGTTAAAGAAAAATTTTCTGCAATAAGCCACAAATATGATTTTCTAAATTCAGTTCTCAGTTTTCAAATTGACCGATACTGGCGCTGGGTAACTACCAGGGAATTGAAACAGTTTCCGGACGGTGCGGTTCTTGATTTGTGTGCCGGAACGTTACCTCTTTCTCTTGAATTAACCAGACAGGCCCCTGAGCGGCAGGTTTTTGCAATAGATTTCTGTGAAGATATGCTTCGGGCCGGAGTAAAAACATTACCATCCGATAATCGGCGAGAGCGAATTTTTCCGGTGTGTGGAGATGGGGAGAAGATACCTGCCCACGATGAGAGTTTTTGGGGAATTACAGTTGCCTTTGGCGTCCGTAATCTTGGCAATACTCAGGATGGTCTTGAAGAAATGCACAGGGTGCTAAAACCGGGTGGAAAATTATTGATACTGGAATTTTCCAGGCCAATAAACCCGATTGTCAAACCGGTATATAATTTTTATTTAAATAAGGTTCTTCCCCAAATTGCCGGAGTTATTTCCGGAGACAAGGAAGCTTACGAATATCTCGCCAGTTCTATCGCCGCGTTTTATAAGCCGGAAGAACTGATGGACATGATGAAAAAAGTAGGTTTTAGATCAGTACATTGCAGGCCACTTACTTTTGGCGTTGTTACCGTATATATAGGTATAAAATGAAAAAAATAATCCTGGCAATCACCGGAGCCACTGGTTCTCTGTATGTAAGACAGTTTCTCTCCCTGATGGAGGGAGCTCAAGTAGAAGTCCATGGAATTATTTCATCTGCCGGGCGCCAGGTTTTGAACCTTGAAGAAAATATGACGGCAGAAGAACTTCCAGGAGTCTCACAATGGTTTGCTGAGGATAATTTGGCTGCTCCCATGGCAAGTGGATCAAGTTCTTACGATGCCATGGTTGTTTTGCCCTGTACAATGGGATCACTGGCAGCCATTGCGAACGGGTTGTCTCTCAACCTGATTCACCGTGCTGCAGATGTCATGCTGAAAGAAAAGAAACCATTGGTACTTGCGGTCAGAGAAACCCCCCTGAACCGTAATCACCTGGAAAACATGCTGAAAGCCCATGATGCTGGAGCTGTCATCTGCCCGCCCATGCCGGCTTTTTACAATAATCCCGAGGCAATTTCCGACCTGGCATTTCACTTTGCAGCCAGGCTCGCTTCCCAAATTGGTATTACTGTGCCTGGCCTGAAGCGTTGGAAGGGCATATCTTAACAAGAACCATTCTCTTTGTTTATTCTTACTAACCCCATTTCTTTTTCGACAATTTGAGTTTTTACTCGACAATTTTGTCGAATATACACTCTGATATCCCTTGAAACAAAGCCGATTACTGTCTGTTCTTTTTGTTTATTCCATTGTGATTACAGCTTGTTAGTTCTTTTTTTATTCTTGTGGCATGCTTGTTGATAATAGAAATGATCAAATGTGTTAATTGATTTTTTTACTTCAACAAAATTTCATGGAGGATTACAATGAAAAAAGTATTGTTAGCAGCAGCCCTTATCGCTACACTTGGTATGGTGGGAATTCAGCAGGCAGGAGCCCGTGGTCCAGGTGGATACGGAGGCCCTGGAGATTGCTGGCAAGGCCGTGGTGGAGCCGCTGTTCAGACTATGGACGAGGAAACTTTGAAAAAGTATGACGCGTTTCGTGATGATACCACTGAACTCAGAAAAGAAATGGCTGTCAAGCGTGCCCAGATGCGTGCGCTGATGCATAGTGACAATCCGGACGAAGGTAAAGCTGGAGATATTGCAGCCACGTTGTTTGATTTAAGAACCCAGATGCAGGCTAAGGCAGACGAAGTAGGGCTGCAGGGTTTTGGTCCCGGATATGGCCGCGGCTGTGATGGACCCGGCGACTGTTTTCGAGGCAAAGGCGGTGGACAAGGCTATGGGCGTGGATGTGATGGCCCCGGCGATTGTTACCGTGGCAAGGGAGGCAGACGCTAAGTTGATTTCGGATATTTGATTTCGGATTTCGGATGTTTACTATATGACAAGAACTTCCAGGGATGAAGTAGCTTTTTGTCCCTGGAAGTTAATCTGGTATAAACAGCCTCAGATTACCTAACAATAATTTAAAACCGGCCTTTGCCGTTGCACTGTTCATGTATAATTTTTTTCTGTTGATAATAATTGCATTCTTATTCCCATCCCAAGGGCTTGCAGAAGAATATCTCAGGGGCATAGTGATATCTGTCGATCAGCAGAAGGGAGAGGTTGTGATCCGGCCTTTTGAATACTCTTCAGTCATTGAAGATGACCAAGTTGTTGAACAGGAATATATACCAGTCACTGTTCGATTTTCTGAGAAACATAGAATGCGTCAGGATCGTGAGAAAAGAAAATTTCAGTGTCTTGTCCCGGGGCAGCAGATTCGCTTAAGAGGGGAATTTGATAGGGAATTAAATCTTTTTTTAGCCAGAGACATACGAGGATGCGGATGGCGGGGAGGCCCTGATCCCACAGGAATTCGCAGTCGTCTAGGCAGAGATTGTGCTAAAGACAGGCCATATCGAAAAAGCTTTGGGAGAAGATGTTCTCCAGAAAGACACAGACAGCCATTTCCGCCACCAGAACAGATAAGCGAAGCGAAGCGGAGACTTCGGGATGCTGATAACTAATGGGCCTTTCTGA
>JAUWDC010000205.1 GCA_030608985.1 Desulfobia sp.
GGTGGTGTTGATATTGTTTTAAAAAAGAAAATTCCTGTATGACCTGAAGATGAGATATGTTGAATCCTCACGGGGGTAGGGCTGTAATCACATACTTCTCAGTAACAAAACACTTTTCGACTACGAAGAACACAAAGTACACGAAGGTTTTTAAAAATATTTAAATTTTTCTTCGTGTTCTCTGTGTTCTTCGTGGTGTATTATTTAATGAAACCGCTCTCTTCTCTCTCTTTGTCAGCTCCGGCGAAGATTAATATTTTTCTGAAAGTTTTATCCAAACGTCCTGATGGATATCATGAACTTGTTTCGTGGATGCAGAAGCTCTCTCTCTACGACTTGATTACCCTGCAATCTACCCCTTCAGGTATAACTCTCCAATGTCCCGAATCAAGTATTCCTGATGATGAAAGCAATCTAGCCTATAAGGCTGCTGAACTTTTCTTTCAAAAAACTTCTGTCTCAGGTGGTGTTGATATTGTTTTAAAAAAGAAAATTCCTGTAGCCGCAGGACTAGGTGGCGGAAGCAGCGATGCCGCATCTGTTCTGAAGGGATTGAATGAAATGTTTTCTGCCGGGCTTGGCGAGGAAACGTTAATGGGCATGGCAAGTCGGCTCGGAGCGGATGTGCCTTTCTTTGTGGCGGAAGATTCTTCTTCCTGGGCTGCCGGCGTTGGAGAAAAGCTTATTAAGAAGGAACCTATGACTGATTGCTGGATTGTACTTGTTAATCCTGGTTTTTCAGTATCTACAAAATGGGTGTACGATAATTTTGCGTTGACATCTGAGGTGAATCCAGATATTTTAACGCGTTTTACAGAAGCTGTTAATGCTTCGGTGGGACAGAGAGAAATGTTGTTTTCAGAAGCAGCAGGATTATTGCAGGGAAAACAGGGTGTATTTTCTGCTTTCGACAGCCGTTTTATACCGCGAGGGCATAAGTTTCATTTGAGCAGACAAGCTGCTCAACTCAGCTTTAATCCTGACCAGCTTTATAATGATCTCGAAAAAGTGACTGTAAGCCGATACCCTGAGCTAGCAGAGTTGAAATCAAGGTTACTTGATGCCAATGCCATTGGTACCTTGATGTCTGGAAGCGGACCAACGGTTTTTGGTGTTTTCGAAGAAAAACAGAGTGCGATACTTTGTCACGAAAACCTGAAATCAGAATATCCTGGAAATGTTTTTCTTGTAAAACCAATCAGGAACTGAAGTATGCTGGGGCGTCGTCAAGTGGTAAGACACAGGCCTTTGACGCCTGCATTCGTAGGTTCGAATCCTACCGCCCCAGCCACTTAATTTGTTTATTTCTACCTGAATAGTTATGCTATGGATGGCCCTATGAGTGATCGAAAAGATATGATGATATTTACCGGCAATGCCAATACTAAACTTGCCAATTCAATCTGCAACTTTATAGGGATTCCCTTAAGTACCGCAGAAGTGAAAAAATTCAGTGATGGTGAAACGTTTGTCGAGATTCGTGAAAATGTTCGCGGCAGGGATGTCTTTATCGTCCAACCTACAAGTAGTCCGGTGAATGATCACCTCATGGAACTGATTCTTATGGCTGATGCAATGCGTCGAGCATCAGCGCGTCGAATAACTGCAGTTATGCCCTATTATGGCTATTCCCGACAGGATAGAAAGGTAGCTCCCAGAGTTCCAATTTCAGCAAAAGTGGTCGCGGAGATGCTTATGGCTGTGGGTGTTCGTCGTGTATTGACGATGGATTTGCATGCTGGTCAGATCCAGGGTTTTTTCAATATCCCAGTCGATAATTTATACGCGGCTCCTGTATTGCTTAAAGATATATCAGATAAGTTTGCAAACAATACTGTCGTAATGGTTTCTCCTGATGCCGGCGGAACAGAGAGAACCAGAGCCTTTGCAAAAAGGTTGGATACTGATCTTGCCATTATTGATAAACGCAGGGAACGGGCGAATGTCGCTGAGGCCATGAATGTTATTGGTGACGTTGCCGGCAAAAGTGCCATTATGCTCGACGATATGGTTGATACCGCAGGCACATTATGTGCGGCAGCAGACATTTTAATAAAAGCCGGGGCAACGGATGTCCACGCATACTGTACACATGCTGTGCTGTCCGGGCCGGCTGTTGAGAGAATTAATCAATCTTCAATAGAAACTCTGTGCATAACCGATACAATACCTTTGCAGAATTCGGCGCAGGAGTGTACAAAAATTAAAGTATTATCGGTGGCGGAGCTGTTAGGGAAATCAATACAATGCATAAACTCAGAAGATTCTGTCAGTTGTCTTTTTGTGTAAGAGAATTTTGAGTATATTAACAGTAGAGGCAGATAGCGAACGAAGAGAGGTCTTCGAGTTCTTTATTTCAAAAGAATTTTTAAATTTCTTGTCATTTTTCTACGAAAACAAATACTAAGGAACTAATAAATAGGGAGGTTAATGCAATGTTACAGGTAGATGTGACTGCACGCGTAAGGAGTAATTTTGGAAAAGGTGCTGCTCGTTCATTAAGGAGAGCAGGGCAGACTCCTGCTGTTTTATACGGACCCAAAACGGATCCTATAGCCTTGGAGCTTGATACACGATCCTTCACAAAAACTCTTCTGGGGTTAAAGAGGCGCAATGCAGTAGTTACTCTTGATGTTGAAGGCGGTGATAAACGTCATGTGTTAATAAGAGAATTACAGGTCGATCCTGTTCAGGATACATTGACCCATGCTGATTTTTATGAAATCCACCTTGATGAGCCAAGTATCTTTTCCGTACCTATTCAATATGAAGGAAATGCCGTTGGTGTAGAGTTGGGAGGCGAGCTGTCAATCCATATTGCTTCGGTGGATATTCAAGGTAAACCTCTTGATATTCCCGATTTTATTCCCTTGGATATAAGTTCACTGGAACTTGGCGATAAGTTAACCTGTAGTGATATGAGTATCCCTGAAAATGTTTCCCTTCTCGATGATGCTGATAAGGTCTGTATTGCCATTGTAACCGCAAGTGCCGAACCGGAGGAGCTTGAAGAGGAAGAAGTGGAAGCAGCTGAAGCTGAAGGTGATTCAGAATCCCAGGAAGAAGCTCCTGCTTCAGAGTAATTGTTTCAAGTATAATCAAAGAGTATGCCGAAAAAGGTTTCCCCTTTTTCGGCATTTTTGTTTGTTAATGGTGCCCCTATGTTTTTGATAGCAGGTTTAGGAAATCCTGGTGAAGAATATAAAAATACCCGCCATAATATCGGCTTTCTTATTCTCGATTACCTGGCAGATTCGTTAGGCGTGTCATTCTCACAAACAAAATGGCACGGTACAGCAGTAAAAACGAGATTTTCCGGGAGTCAGGTTCTTCTCCTGAAACCACAGACATATATGAACAAAAGCGGTATTTCTGTTGCCGGAGCCTCGTTATATTATAAAATTGCCCATGAAAACATTATCGTAGTACACGATGAGATAGATTTACCGTTTGGAAAAATCAAAATAGTTGTTAATCGTGGGCCTGGTGGTCATAACGGTATTAAGTCCATCATTAATTATATAGGGTCCCGGGATTTTGTACGGATTCGAGTAGGAATAGGTCGCCCGGATACACCAATTCCAGTTGATCGTTACGTGCTTTCCCGACTTAATAAAGAGGAAATGAGTCAACTGGAAAAAAGATATTCACTCGTTATTGAAACCCTTGAATTGATTGTCAGGCAAGGAGTCAGTGCGGCTATGAATACAATTCATGCAAAACAGGCATAACCCAGATAAACAGGAAAGAATTAAGGTCCTGCACTATTTTCAGTACCCCCTTGAGGGGTATAAGTGCCTTAAACGCAGACCGTAACTATTTGAAAATATATCAGTTTTTTAATTTCTTGCCATAAATAACACGAAAATTACTGATAAGGCACTAAATTGATTAGGTTTAAATAATATTAAAAATATGTTACTAT
>JAUWDC010000139.1 GCA_030608985.1 Desulfobia sp.
CTGCACCTTTTGCCGCATCAACAATATGGTCAGTGATATCTGTCTTTACCGAGGATAAAATAAGTTTAAAGCGCATTACTTTTCTCCATGTTTTTTGTGCTGCGTTTTGTGTAAGCATTCACCGGGAGCGCAAAAAGTGCCGCCCCCACGGCCTGTAACCGTTCAGCAGTGCTGCAGATTCGTTCGTTTGGGCCTTTGAGCTATAGCCCCTCTATGTGAGAAAGCCCAAACGGACGAAGATGTGGTGCTGCTGGACGATTACTCAGATTTAAGTAGTAAGCTTAGTCCATTATGGATATATTCTTTAACGATATATACATGTTTTTAAAACAAATAAAAAATTGTAGCAATCCTTATACAAATTAATCTATGTCAAAAAAGAAAAAATACATTCCCCTTCCACAACTCTCTCAAGGAGTCAGCCTTATAGACACACATTGTCATCTTGATATGGCTGCATACAAAGCTGATCTTGATGATGTCATTATCCGAGCCCAAGATGCCGGTGTCGCTAAGATAGTAACTATTGGGATCGACCTTAAAAGCTCAAAAGAGGCCATCAAACTGGCTTCACGATACAGTGGAGTCTACGCCACTATTGGCGTCCATCCCCATGATGCTAAAGATTTTACTCCAGAAACTGAATCCGCACTACAGACGTTAGCGCATAAAGAGAAGGTAGTTGCCTACGGCGAAATCGGTCTTGATTTTGTAAAAAAATATTCTCCTTCTGAAATACAACTGGAAGTATTTAGAAGACAGGTTGTAATAGGGAAAGAATTACAACTACCACTCATTATTCATGACAGGGAAGCTCATAACGAAATTTATCAAATATTGAAAGATCATGGACCTTATCCCAAGGGCGGTATTATTCATTGCTTTTCCGGTGATGCTTCAGACGCCAACCGCTTTATGGAACTTGGGTTTCTTATTTCAATACCGGGTGTGGTAACTTTCAAGAAAGCAGAGATCCTTCAAAAGGCTGTTCATGAAATTCCTGCGGAGTCACTTCTTATCGAAACCGATGGTCCCTTTCTTGCTCCGGTACCAAAAAGAGGTAAACGAAACGAACCGGCTTATTCGCTGTATACCGCTGCTAAGGTCGCAGACATCAAGGACATGAGCCTTGACGACCTCGCCATCCAGACAACTCTCAATGCCAATAGGCTTTTTTCTATATAGCCCATATCCTTCATGACCAATATTAAAGAAAATCTCACTATTATCAGGAGTAATATCAAACAAACAGCCCTGAGAGTTGGTCGAAATCCTGATGATATCCGCCTGGTTGCTGTCAGCAAAAGAATGCCGGCAGACTATGTAAAACAAGCTATGGAGGCAGGCCAAAAGATATTTGGAGAAAATTACCTGCAGGATGCCCAAAAAAAGATTGAGGAAATGGGCCCTGGGCCCGAATGGCATTTTATTGGCCATATCCAGTCAAACAAGGCAAAAAGTGTCGCCTCTCTTTTCGATATGGTCCATACTGTTGATAGACTTAAACTGGCAAAGGCTCTTAATAGTCATGCTCGCAGTATGGGAAAAACTCTCTCTGTATTGGTACAGGTCAATGTTGGGCAGGAAACACAAAAGGCCGGCATACAGCCTGATGAGGCAGAAGAACTGCTGAAAACGATTCAGCAGTTCGACTGCCTTCATGTCAAAGGGCTGATGACAATGCCACCCTATAAAGAAAATGTGGAAGAGGTCCGCCCTTATTTTCGAGCCCTGCGAGAACTGGCCGAGGAACTTACTCGTAAAGGATATTTCTATCGAAAAGAGAAGGTTGAACTATCGATGGGAATGAGCCATGATTTTGAAGTTGCCATTGAGGAAGGAGCCACCCTGATCCGTGTAGGAACAGCAATCTTCGGACCTCGTCCTGAATAAAAGGGCTATAGACTCTCTATCAATGTAACAATTTCACCATCTTCCGGAAAGCGGTTCAACTTTGCCTTGGAAAAAACCTCTTTTCCATCCACCATGATTTCATAGACGCCACCAGCCCCTGCTATTAACTCAATATGTGCTCCAAACCTGCCTTGCAATTCTTCTTCCAAACTGGAAGCTCTCGGCTTGTAATTTCACTTAGTGCAATAAGTTATTGATATTTCCATACTCTTTTCCTCCACTTTTCCATTTTTTTGATAGGACAATACCTTGATAGGGCATAAAAACTGTGATATGCTTTTTAAAATACAAATATTTTTAAGAATTTATCAGTCTTTCTAGTGTGATACAAGATTCTCTTTTTTTAAAAATGTACATATAGAAAAATCAGGCTAAAACGTCAGTAACTATTTAAATAAATTAAAAATAAGCTGCAATTTTTTTTAATATATACGTTTTCTTTTTTGCCTACTGTAGATGAATAAACTCTATAGAATTCTCTACTAGTATTTTTTTAACTTAAACAGGTGTGCGAAGGAATCACATGAAAAATTCTAAAAAGAAGAGGATATCACCATCTGAAACTAATGTAATACGCCAATTCTTTCGTATGCCGATTAGTAACTGCTCAAACATTTCACTTCGCATAAATGACCAGCTTCACGAAATAGTCAATATTGGCAACAGAGGTATCGCCTTTTACGCTGAAGAGGCCACAGAAACAGTTAAAGATCGCTCTATCCTTCATTCTGTGACCCTTCAATTAGAAGACAAATCTATTCATCTGCAGGGACAGACGATGCATATATCTGCAAGTGGAAATAAGGATATCTGTGGAATGAAATTTGTCAACTTGGAAAAAGAGAGCCAGGAAATACTTGAAAAATATATCCACGATACTCTTGCTTCGGTATTTGAAAAATAAGGGTAACAGGTAACAAGTGGATTTTCCATGGCAGGATAATTGCTTTAGTTAAAAACAGATAACTCCATCTGTAAAAGATATATCTATGAAAGAGGTTTACGTACCACGTAATATGGAACACACATCAACCATTTCAAAAGTAACTTTATTTATTGGTTAATTAATTTGGAGTCTCATTATGATAATTACCTGTCCTCATTGTAATACGGATCATAATATTAAAGAAAATCAAATTCCTGAAGGGGTGTCCAAGGTCCGTTGCAAAGAGTGTAAAAAGGAATTCCCCCTCAGCCTTGCCACAGAGAAAAAACAGCCGAACAGTGGTCCCAGGAAAATTGCCATTGCACTCAGTAAGGGTGGAGTAGGCAAAACCACTACAGCTGTTAACCTGGCAGCCGGACTCGCCCTGGCAGGCTATAAAGTTCTGCTTGTAGACACGGATACCCAGGGGCAATCAAGCTTTATGCTCGGACTTAATCCCCAGGCAGGATTAACAGAACTTATTAACAAAGAATTATCTGCAGAGGAAACAATATGTAAAGCCCGTGATAACCTGTGGCTCCTTGCAGGTGGAAAATCAATTGCAGGACTCAAACGAGTCATAGACCGCAAGGATTTTGGCGGTGAGGTTACTCTGGCTGAAAATCTAACCCGTATAGAGAAAAATTTTGATTACGTTATTGTCGACACAGCACCGGGCTGGGATCCTATAATTGTCAATGTCTTATTTTACGTTACAGAAGTTCTCACCCCTGTCTCTCTTGAAATTATGACCTTGCAGGGACTGGTTGAATTTTTAAAGAGTATGTCTTCAATTCAAAAATACAATAAAGATGTTTCCCTCAGCTATATCCTGCCTACATTTTTAGATAAAAGAGTACGAAAATCCAATGGAATTCTCAATAAGCTCGAAGATTTATATGGGGATAACGTCTGCAACCCTATACGATACAATGTAAGACTATCTGAAGCCCCTGCTAATGGCCAGACTATTTATGAATTTGCTCCTGGCAGCAATGGAGCCCAGGACTACAGGGATCTCGTAAGAAAAATTACGGGCAAAGAACAATTGTTTACTTAAGCTATATATAAACAGCAACCCATCATTCTAAATTTACTGACAATGCCCAAAAAATCAGCCATTGACATTATCATAACAGCAAATGAAGCTTCTGAAGTGCTTGGTAAAAAAATCGCCAAAGAAATGGGATTGGAATTCACCAAGGTAACCAAAAAGTACTTTGCAGATGGGGAAATCCACCATTCTTTTCCTGAAAAATTTGCAGGGAAAGATATTATTATTGTGGGAAGTTCCCATAGCGACGCATCCCAACAGGAACTTATTGATCTCATTGATGGCTGTCACTTTTTCAGGGCTCGAACAGTTAATGTTGTCATACCCTATCTTGGATACTCCACGATGGAACAATCCAAACCGGGATCAAATGAAATTCCAAAAGGAATTACCAGAACACGACAGATTTTTAGAGCAAGGCCTCATTTTGTCGCTTTTATAGATCTTCATTCAGAGGCTGTCCTTCATGCCCATGGAGGAGATATTCATACCAAACATATTTACACCAATGATTTAATTGTCGATAAGATCAAAGAGTTACAGATTGAAAACTTTGTTCTTGTCTCACCCGATTATGGAAGGAGTAAATGGGTTTCCCAACTAGCCGGCCTCCTCGATGCTCCTCATACAGCAGCAGATAAAGACAGATTTGCAATGGATAAAACCATGGTCGGCCAGGTTGCAAGTGTCGTAGATGGCAAGATAGCTATTATCTGTGATGATATGATACGCACAGGCGGTTCAATTATCCAGACTGCTGAACGATGCCGACAGGCTGGAGCAGTGGACACTATTTTGTATGCTACGCATCTCGTTCTGGCTGGTGATTCCCGCGAAAAATTTAAAAAACATGGAATTACCAAAGTAATAGGTGCTGATACGTATCCAAACTGCACAACAGATGAACTGCTTGAGGTTTACAGTGTTGCTCCTCTTGTGGCAAAAGTGTTAAATCGCCAACTCAAGATCAGAGCATAAAAGACGGGGTAATTAAACTTGATGGTTACAGAAAGAAAACATCAAAGAATTTCAGCAAAACTC
>JAUWDC010000147.1 GCA_030608985.1 Desulfobia sp.
TTTGCTCAATCTAATTAGTAATTATTACTAAAGCAAGTACTTTCTTTATTTATATGGTCTCCTTAACTGAAACACTGCGTGGCATAGTCCAGAGAGTCACTTACCATAATCCGGATAACGGCTGGTCTGTTCTTCGCGTCCAACCTTTTAACAGCCCTGAAAAACAGGAAACCGTCACTGTTCATCAAACAAAGGTATTTGCCGGTGCCACTATGGAATTTCGCGGCACTTGGACGACACACCCTAAATTCGGCAGGCAGTTCAAAGCGGCTGAAGCGATTGAAAAAAAACCGGCCACCACTGGTGCTCTTGAAAAATATCTGGGCTCCGGACTCATTAAGGGGGTTGGACCAAAGACTGCAAAAAAGATAGTCTCTCATTTTGGCAAAGACACCCTGGATATTTTCGAAAACAGCATCGACAGTCTGACGGAAGTTCCAGGTATTGCCCGTAAAAAACTCACCATGATTGCTAAGGCATGGCAAGAGCATCGCGCCATCCGGGAGGTCATGATGTTTCTACAAAATCACGGCATAAGCACCCTCTTTGCTGTCCGTATCTATAAAGAGTACGGAGATAACGCCATTCAACTAGTCACCCAGGACCCGTACCGGCTTGTCCATGATTTCTACGGCATCGGCTTCTTTTCAGCCGACAAGGTTGCCTTAAGTATTGGTTTTGGCAAAGACTCCGAACAACGTATTATTGCGGCAATCAAGCATGTGCTTGCAAACAGCCGTGAAGGGGGCCACTGCTATCTCACTTTCAGCCAGCTTGAAGAGCAGGTTCCACAACTGCTGGGAACGGAGATACCTACACCTCTCTCCCATTTCCTTGACCTCATGGAACAGGAGAATCAACTCAAGGCCCGATTCATCCCTGATAGCCATGGAAATGAAGAGGCCTGCTACTACTCAAAGACCCTGTATCGGGATGAGGCTGCGGTGGCTACCCGCATTCACTCTCTTGCCGGAGAACAACAGATTGATCAGCAGCGTGCCAACAACTGGGTACACAGATACTGCCAGAGCCATTCCATTCAGTTGAGTGAGGAACAGGCTGATTCTGTCAGAGGGGCGGCAAGCCATGGGTTTTCTATATTGACCGGCGGTCCTGGATGCGGCAAAACAACCACAACCCTGGTCATCGTCAGACTGCTTGAGACTATGGGCAAAAAGGTACTGCTTGCTGCTCCCACCGGACGTGCTGCACAGCGGATGTCCGAAGTCATAGGACGTGAAGCAAAGACCATTCATCGTCTTCTGCAATGGCAGCGCGGTTCTTTTCAAAA
Organism: Desulfobia sp.; assembly: GCA_030608985.1. Lineage (GTDB taxonomy): Bacteria > Desulfobacterota > Desulfobulbia > Desulfobulbales > SURF-16 > Desulfobia. The sequence continues at coordinate 1,292 of JAUWDC010000147.1, forward strand.
AAATAACGAACAGCCCCTTGATGCAGATTTTGTTATTATCGATGAATGCTCCATGCTCGATATTTCACTGACAGCTGCATTGCTTATGGCCATCCCTACAGGCTGCCAGGTCCTATTTATTGGTGATGCCGACCAGCTTCCTTCTGTAGGCGCCGGCAACGTCCTGACCGACATACTTGCCTCTGAAACAATTCCATGCTTTCACCTGACCAAGGTCTTTAGGCAGGCCCGGAAATCAATGATTATTCGCCATGCCCACCACGTCAATAAGGGGGAAACTCCCTTTATTTCTTCCCCATTCAAAACACCTGAAATATGGCAGGATAAAACGGATTGCCTTTTTATTGACTCTGACGAGGCGACCCAGGAGCAAATCCAGTTTATCCGACGGGTAAAACATTTCTTCAATCAGAAAAAAACACTCGGCACCATCACCACGCAAGAGCACGAAAACTTTTTCGAATTCAGGACAGAAGAAGCCATTACATCAGCCTACGAAAAGGACCTGGTTATCCCCTCAAAATTTCAGCGCGTTGATCTGGAAACTGTATACCATGCTGAAAATTCTATTGAAGAGCTCAAATCAGTCCTTCAAAAGGTGCATCCATGGTCCTCTCTCCATTACGGTTTTTCAGCACTTGATGTGGTAAGCAAACTCTATCTCGAATGGATTCCCAAATATTTTGGGAAAGGATGCGAAATCCAGGTGTTATCCCCCATGACAAGAGGATCCCTGGGAACAGTAAATATCAACACTATCCTCCAGAAAACAGCGAATCCCCCACAGCCAGGAAAAAGACAGCTGCAATTTGGTGAAAAAATATTCAGAGAGGGGGACAGGGTTATTCATCGCCGCAATAATTATGACCTGAACGTATTTAACGGAGACATCGGCAAAATCATATCAATTGACACCGCAGACCTGACCTGCATTGTTTCCTTTTACCCGGACAACCGTGAGGTCATTTATCAGAAAGAGGATATGGCCCAACTGGACCTGGCGTATGCCATTACTATTCATAAGTCCCAGGGAAGTGAGTTTGAAGCCGTGATCATTCCGGTTCTTACCCAGCACTTTAAAATGCTCTATCGCAACCTGATTTATACCGGACTCACCAGGGCCCGGAAGCTCGCCGTCTTCGTCGGGACAAGAAAGGCACTGGCAATGGCCGTAAGGCAGCAGGACACCAGCAGAAGGCAGACAGCCTTGAGGCAATTACTCATAACAAAATTCACGGGGGCCTGAGCAAAATGTCTGATACTCCCTGGTATGTGTATATGGTTCAATGTCGAGATGGTTCACTGTACACAGGAATCGCCAAAGATTTAGAAAAGAGAGTCGAAGAACACAACTCAGGGAGTACCGGCGCAAAATATACACGATCCAGGCGACCGGTCCATCTGGTGTATCAAGAGGAAGTTCCGTCCAGATCTGCCGCGGCCAAACGGGAATATGAAATTAAACAGCTGACAGCAGCCGGGAAAAATGCCCTTATTCACAAGTAAGTAACAGTTGGTGAAGTCGTAAAAACTATAAATTAACCACAGAGCACACAGAGGCCACAGAGAAATCTTTTTTATTACAAAGAGTTACCTCTGTGGCCTCTGTGGTGAGAAAAAGTCTTTTCACGAATCCATCACAGTTCACCAAGGGAGTAAACAATGAAAAAACAGGAATTCTTACAACAGATCACTATTGATCAGAAGCACTATAGTTTCTACGATATCAATATACTGGAGAAAAAAGGAATTACTGTCAGCCACCTTCCTTTTTCCATCCGGATACTCGTCGAAAACCTTCTGAGGAACTTAAATGATAATGGTGTCAAAGAGAACGATCTCATCAATATAGCCACATGGAAGAAACAGTATAAAAAGCCGGTAGAGATCCCGTTCCATCCCGCCCGAGTACTTATGCAGGATTTCACAGGGGTTCCTGCCGTTGTGGACCTGGCTGCTATGCGGGATGCCCTGCAAAATATGGGAGGTAACCCGCAAAAAATCAACCCTCTTATTCCTGTTGAATTAATTGTAGACCATTCTGTCCAAGTCGACCATTACGGCTCAGCCGAATCATTGACAAAAAATGTAGCGAAAGAATACGAGCGTAACACCGAGAGATACGCCTTTCTCAAGTGGGCCCAGAAAAACTTCAGCAACTTTAGTGTGGTCCCGCCCAATTCAGGTATTTGCCACCAGGTTAACCTGGAATATCTGGGCAGAGTTGTTATCGCGGCAGAGCAGGAAAAGAGCACCTTTTTATACCCTGACACCCTGGTCGGTACTGATTCCCACACAACAATGATCAACGGAATTGGCGTGATGGGCTGGGGGGTAGGAGGCATTGAAGCCGAGGCAGTTATGCTGGGTCAACCTTATTTCATGTCCATCCCGGAGGTTATCGGCGTAAAGCTGATCAATGAACTGGAGCCCGGTGTGACAGCCACTGACCTTGTTTTGACAATCACCGAGATACTTCGACAGTATAACGTTGTAGAAAAATTCGTAGAATTTTTTGGTGAGGGCACCAGAAAACTCAGTGTCACGGACAGGGCAACTATTGCCAACATGAGCCCGGAGTATGGCGCCACTATGGGGTTTTTCCCCGTTGATGAAAAAACCATCAAATATCTCGAGATGACTTACAGGACAGAGCAGGCTCGAATTACAGAAGCATATACAAAAAAACTGGGCCTGTTTTCCACAGGAAAAATCATCCCGGAATATACCGATGTCGTGGAGATTGACCTTGCTGATGTTGAGCCATGCCTCGCTGGTCCTTCCCGCCCGCAGGACAGGATATCCCTACGTGATGTAAAGAAAACATTCAGAGCATTTCTTAACAGCGGGAGTCATAGAGATGCCAGTGTAATACAGATGTCCCAGTTCTTTGATGAATCCGGTTGCGTCACATGCAGAGAGGAAAGCTGTACTCCCTGCAAAATTGCAAAAAAAGTCAGTGTTGCTATTGATGACATAGATATGACAGTTGGTGATGGACACATTGTTATCGCAGCTATTACTTCATGCACCAATACCTCCAACCCTTTTGTTCTTATGGGTGCCGGGCTGCTGGCCAGGAAGGCTGTAGAAAAGGGCCTGCAGGTTCCCGTTCACGTCAAAACATCCCTAGCTCCAGGCTCTAAAGTGGTTATTGATTATCTCGTAGATGCCGGCCTGATGCCCTTCCTTGAGGCCCTCGGATTTCATCTTGCGGGGTTCGGCTGCACTACATGTATAGGGAATAGTGGCCCTCTGCACCCTCACATTGAAAAAGCTATCACAGATAATGATTTATCCGTGGCTGCCATTCTTTCAGGTAACCGCAACTTTGAAGCCAGAATCCACCAGAATATCAAAGGCAATTTCCTGGCATCTCCCATGCTGGTAGTCGCGTATGCTATTTGCGGGCGAATAGACGTGGACATTCAGACTGAACCCTTAGCCTTG
>JAUWDC010000109.1 GCA_030608985.1 Desulfobia sp.
AAGTTTATCAGTGGTACGCAGAAAGAAACTTTTGAGGAACTCGTAAAAACTATAAATTAACCACAGAGCACACAGAGATCACAGAGGTAACTGTGTAATAAAAAAGATTTCTCTGTGGTCTCTGTGCCCTCTGTGGTGAGAAAAAGACTTTTCAAAGTCTGTGCTCTCTGCGAATACGTCAAACCTGGCTTAGAAAAATTCCTTCAAGAAGCCCTCTGTCACTGATAATCATAGCTCCTGTCTGAAGAAAATTCTGGAGAACCAGAAAAATAAGGGCACCGCCAAGGAGAATTTCTCCACGCCCCTGGTCGAGCCCTGGCAACTGACATCTTTCTTTTGCTTTTAATTGTAAGAGCGAGTTGAATATATCTTTTAATTCTTCATGGGTGAGAGTTGCCCCCTGTACGAGATTTTCATCGTATTGTTCTAGGCCGAGGTGGAGTGAAGCAAGCGCAGTGGCGGTGCCTCCGCATGCAACAAAAGTAGAAACAAGAGGCTTTATTTTCATAAGATATGGTGAAAATACTTGTTGCACAAAGGATTGGGCACTTTCAATATTATCGGAAGTTTGTGAGTCGTTTTTAAAAAAGGAATCGGTTAACGAAACAGCTCCAAGGGGTAAACTGACTGAAGAAAGCTGAGAAGTATCGGATACAATACATTCACTGCTGCCGCCTCCAACATCCACGATAAGGGTGTTATCCTCTGGGATTGTCAATCCGGAAAAGACTCCTGCCTGGCTGAGCATGGTCTCCTGTTTCCCGTCAATAATTTCGAGAGGGAACCCCAGTATTTTCTGACATTCTGAAAGCAGGACATTCCTGTTATGAGCACGACGTAATGCCTCTGTGCCACATATTCTAACCCTTTGGACATTGTATTCCTGGAGAAGGGAAGCTATTGAGCGCAGAGCAACAATGGCACGCTCCATGGCTTCTTTGTTGATGATGCCAGAGTCGGCAAGGCCTTCAGCAAGGCGAACTGTGATGAGTTCTTTGCGTAAAATATTGATATGAGATCTGTACGTACCAATTAATAATCGAAAACTATTACTTCCAATATCAAGAGCGGCACAAACATGGGATGAGGATTGTTGCATAGCTGTGGGCATCAAGGGAGAGTATATGGCATAAGAAGCTCTATACAGCAAACCATGCTTTCTTCTGGTGAATGCAAGGTTTATATTGAAATTCTAGAGGGAACGATGTAAAGGGGGCCCATGCTTTACATCAATCCGGATAATCCACAGCCAAGATTAATTAAACAGGCTGCAGATGCCCTTAAACAGGGGGCTATTATCTGCTACCCAACTGACACGGTATTCGGTATAGGCTGTGACATATATAATCAGAAGGCAATCAAGCGGATATACCAGCTGAAAAGAAGACCAAAAAATAAGCCGTTCAGCTTTATGTGTTCGGGGCTGAAAAACGTGAGTGAATATTGCTTCCTGTCGAACATGGCTTATCGGCTCATGAAAAAAAGTCTCCCCGGAGCCTATACTTTTGTCCTACCGGCGATGAAGATCGTTCCTAAAATAATGATGTCAAAACAAAAAACAGTAGGTATCCGGGTTCCTGACAATACCATTTGTCAACATCTTGTCGAAGCCCTTGGTAATCCAATCCTCAATACAAGTGCGGCAACCGAGGATGGAGAGCCTTTTCGGATGGCGTATGAGGTGGAGGATGTATATGGAAGCCGGATTGATATCATAATTGATGATTCAGCCTCTGTAAGTCCAGGCCTCTCAAGCATTATTTCTCTGGTTGGCGATGAAGCAACGATCCTCAGGGAGGGGAAGGGAGACACGTCTCTTTTCTATTAATTTCATTACGCCACATCTTATGAGTTCCTCAACCGTTCTTTTTTTTGACAAGCGGCTCTTTAATCGATTTACTCATTGTGAAATGGACAGTATTGCGGGCAGGGATATCCATTATTTTTCCAGTGCGTGGGTTTTTTGTTGAGCGGGCTTTTCGTTGACGAACGCTGAAACTCCCGAAACCACGTATCTCTGCCCGTCGTCCCTCTGCAAGGGCCTCTGTGATATTTTCTAAAATAATATCAACAGCATACCCAACGTCTTTTTTTAAAAAACCTTCAAGGTTTGATGTAACACGGGTTACTAATTCTTTTTTGAGCATTGCAATGTTCCTTATATATCAATAAACGGATAGAAAAATTAAAATGAGAGAGCCAATTACTGTGAAAGACTCCACTCATATGCAAAAGTCGGTGAAATAAGAGGAAGGTGATCTAGAAGAGAAGAGCTTCCCTGTTGTCCGGCTAGCAGGCTTAAAACAGAGAAGTCATTGTCTTCCGGGTAGTATAGTTCCGGTTTTTGGGTGGACATGCCAGCCAACTCTGCGGCCAATAAGACAGCATCATAAAAGTTACCCAGTTCATCAATGAGACCAAGCTGCTGGGCCTGCTCCCCAGAGAAAATTCTCCCATCAGCAAGATTACGCACCTCACTTTCGGAAAGTTCCCTGCTGCTGACGATGTCATTAATAAATTGATTATGGACATTATCAAGCAATTGCTGGAGTAAGTCGCGTTCCTCTTGAGTGAGTGTTCGACTGGAGGACCCTATATCTTTAAGCTTACCGCTTTTAACGACTTCGTTTTTGTAGCCTATTTTTTCAAATATCTTTTCAAGGTTGGGGAATTTCAGAATAACCCCTATGCTCCCTGTTAATGTGCCTGGGCTCGCAATAATTTTTTCAGCACCTAAGGCGGCATAATAGCCACCAGAGGCAGCGACAGACCCCATAGAGGCAACGACAGGCTTGGTTTTATTTGTAATTTGTATTTGCCGAAAGAGTTCCTGGGAGGCACCTACAGTACCTCCAGGACTGTCAATCCGAACAACAACTGCTTTTATCCTGTCGTTTTCAACAAAATCAACCAAGTGTCGCATGGTTTTTTCGGGGCTGGCTATAACGCCTTTCAGCTCAATTATGCCAATAGCGTCATTGACCCCGAAGAGATTACCACCCTGTGAAGGCGTGAAAATTCGGGCAATAAAAAAGGTTATTCCTGCCAAAAAAAGCATCGTCACAACACCGAGTATGAAAAAACCGGTGAGAACTGGATGTTTTTGCAGAAATAACCTTTTTTGGGACATAGCAGGTGGAGAGAATTACTCTTTATCCTCTTCCTCAACTTGAGATGCTTCTTCAGTTTCTTCAGCTTGAGATGCTTCTTCAGTTTCCTCAACTTGAGATGCTTCTTCAATTTCCTCAATTTGAGATGCTTCTTCAGTTTTTTCCTGGCTGTCTATTTTTTGTTTTAACAGGTCACCTAAGGTAGAAGGACCCCTAGCGGTCTGCTGTTTTTTATACTCGCCTAGACCGTCTTCTCCAGGTTCAGCGGTCATGGCCTTGATAGATAAACCTATTTTACGATCTTTTGGAGAAACACTGATTACTTTTGTTTCAATGGTGTCTCCCACATTAAACATACCAACAGGAGTATTGACTTTCTCTTTACTGATCTCAGAGACGTGAACGAGTCCCTCAATCCCATCCTCAACTTCAACAAAGATGCCAAAATCAGTGATATTGGTAATTTTACCTTCAACGGTTGAGCCCATTGGATAGGTCTCCACAGCAGCCTGCCATGGATCCGGTGTAAGTTGTTTGATTCCAAGAGAAAATCGCTCGCTTTCGCGATCAATTTTAAGGACAACTGCCTGGATAGTCTCTCCCTTGCTGTATTTTTCAGAAGGATGTTTTATTCTTTCTGTCCAGGAAAGGTCGGAAACGTGGATAAGGCCATCAATACCTTCTTCGATACCAATAAAGATACCAAAATCGGTGATGTTCTTAATTTTACCTTCTATAATTGAACCGACAGGATAGTTTTCGGAAACAAGATCCCAGGGGTTTGGCTGCAGCTGCTTCATGCCAAGAGAAATTCGTTTGGCACTAACATCTATATTTAAGACAACAATCTCAATGGCGTCTCCGACAGCAACAAGCTTGGAGGGGTGTTTTGTCTTTTTGGACCATGACATTTCAGAAACATGGACAAGGCCTTCCACACCTTCCTCAAGTGCAATGAAGACCCCGTAATCTGTAATGCTGACAACTTTTCCAACAGCTTTTGAAGAAACAGGATATTTTTCTTCAACAGTGGACCATGGGTCAGGTTTAAGTTGTTTGACCCCAAGAGATACCTTGTCAGTCTCTTTGTCGTATTTAAGGACTTTAACTTCAATTTCTTCTCCAACTTTAAACAGTTTAGAAGGATGAGAAACACGTCCCCATGATAAATCTGTAATATGGCACAGACCGTCAAGACCGCCAAGGTCAACGAAAACACCATAATCGGTGATGTTGGTGATGGAGCCTTTGATTATTGCATCTTCTTTAAGTGAGGATCGCATCTGCTCACGGAGCTTATTGCGCTCTTCCTCGAGAATTGCTCGTCGTGATATGACGACATTATTTCGCTTACGGTTATATTTAAGTACCTTGAAGTCAAAGGTCTGTCCAATCAGGTTGTCCAGGTCTTTAACTGGGCGGAGATCAATTTGAGAATAAGGCAGGAAGGCTGGGACGCCAATATCAACAGAAAGCCCGCCCTTTACGCGGTTGTCAATGCGGCCCGGGATTGTATCGTCTTGATCGTGGATGGCTGCAATGCCTTCCCATATTTTGATGCCAATTGCCTTTTCTCGTGAAAGCTTCAGGCCTCCTTCGGCCTCCCGCCTTTCAACAAAAACGTCAAAGGTGTCGCCGAGCTGTACCTCAATGGTTTCGCCTTCATTTTTAAATTCATTAAGTGGTATTTCACTTTCTGACTTATCACCGATATCAATGACGGCTATAGAGCCTGAGATATCGATAATTGTTCCTTCTACAACATCACCTACATTTGCTACAGTGAGTTGTTCATCGTTGAAGAGCTCCGCAAAGCTCATTCCTTCTTCGACCGCATCAATGCTGTCTGTTTGTGTTGGTTGTGTTTCATTACCCATGAGACATAGTCCTCCTTCCAAATTTTAAAAGAGGTTTTATACCAGAGTGCATAGGCAAAAACAACTCTAAATAACGAAAATTTCGAAAAAAAATGGCAGTATATGTTTGACGTATTCGCAGATAGTGAGCTTGCGAGACCTTCGAAAAGCGTTCATACGCCGCGTGAATCTTTTGTAACTACTTGATATTATTGGTGGCGAGAATTCAAATCACGATATTTCGCGTGTTTATCGTATTTGTGTGCTGTTAAATCAACAAACTAGCAAAGTGGACTTTGTTGTTCAGGCTTCGGCCTCAGTGTGGCAAGAGCATAGAGCGGTTATTTGTGTTGAAAGTATTCCTGAAGAATTTTTTGGTGGTCAAAAACCAGTGGAGGGAGATTCTCTTTGTTGAAAATACCGGCATTGCGGGCATCATCGGCTCCGTGGGGCACGCCTTTAGCGGCAGCTATATAGACGGTAGAGATTGTATGAAATCTGGGATCACGATCTGGTGATGAATAGGTGTGAAACTGCTTGGTCAGTGTGACATCTAGGCC
>JAUWDC010000276.1 GCA_030608985.1 Desulfobia sp.
CAGTGAATGCACCCAGTCCTACGATAAGAACTGAGGTTAATAGACCCATGTACACTTTCTTCATTTACTTTCCTCCCTTTTGTTCATTTCCGCCCTCAGAACTAATCTGTACACGGATGGTTTAATTTGGGCACAGCTTCAATTGATTAAAATTGATTAATGTCCCAATGGATAAAGAGAAACTATGAAAGGTAAAATCGTTTGCAGAGACAGATACCGAAAAACTACAAGAGCAGGCATCGAATGGGGTGATAAGACCGCACGGTATAATAAAATTGGAAGTAGTCATGAAAAGTTGCGAACCGTACCCCTAATAAAAAGTAATGGATAATTTTAGTTGCTACAAAAGTGTAGCAAGAATTGGTCCCAATACCCCATTGTGCCTATTAAAATATTCTTCGAGAAGAAACCTAAAGATTGCTATATGTTGTGGCAGTAATTCCAGAAGCAACATCATGCAGGGCAAATTTAATAAATTATCTCTCTTTACACCGTAAAACGTAATCAAAGCTTAGGGAGTAAAATGGGCTATATTACCCAGAAACGACGAGGCGTGTGGGGCGCATAACCCATATTGAAAGATCAGCAATGGGTAGGCGAGCCCACAATGTGGGAGCGGGTTAGCGTTAGAAGACGAAAAAAAAGCCCCGCAAAAATGCGGGGCTTAGCAGTAAATCTATATTCGAGCTGGTTTATTGCCAGCCCAATCAAAGGCGTAAAGCCTTTGAGTATCAGTCAACAATTTTTACGTTTTCAGCAGATGGGCCTTTCTGACCGTCGACGACGTCAAATTCAACACGAGCGCCTTCTTCAAGACTTCTATATCCTTCTGTCTGTATTGCTGAATAGTGCACAAAAACATCGGTGCCGTCATCTTTTGCAATAAAACCATAGCCTTTAGACGAATTAAACCACTTTACTGTACCTTCTGCCATTTTCTTACATCTCCCTTGTTCCCTGTCAAATAGGGAAGTTACTAAACATGAACATAACTAAATTATAACCTAATAATTTAACCAATTATGTTCACAAAAAAAAATCCGCACTTCCTCCATTGTCACTGAGGATAGTACGGACATACTAAGTATTCGTTGCTACATTACAGGACAAAACAAAAAATATTCAATACGATTTATTTTCTATCATATAACAATAGTCAATGCAAACATTTATTGTAACTATTCAGGTCAGGTAAGGACACGAAATTAGCCTTTTTAGCGCCCTGTAACTGTTCAGCTTACCTATAAGCATTGAGATTATGCAAAAATTTGCAGGGAACCGACGACATAATAGCTTGACTTTTAAACATTCTGAGGTATTTTACATCCCCACTGACGCGGGGTGGAGCAGTTCGGTAGCTCGTCGGGCTCATAACCCGAAGGTCACAGGTTCAAATCCTGTCCCCGCTACCAAGATTATTCAAAGGCTTACTGTTCTTAATGGCGGTAGGCCTTTTTTTCTTTATAGCTTTCCAGTATGACTCTCTTCACTCCAGGAATATAAACACATGGCAAAACCACATTCCCCTAAAAAAACAAAAAAGAACACGCAAAGTTCCCCTCCTAAGAACGAGAATACTTCTATAAAAAAAGGCCCCATTTTTGGTCTGGATATCCTCATGGATTCCAGCCCAATGAAAAGCAGCAAAAAAGCACAGACCCGACCTGCAGCCAGGAACAAGAATGAACGACCTGCAGCAAGAAAGAAGAGTGCCGGCAAAGTCCCTGCAGCACCCCTGACAACTATTGAACGAAATCTGCCTGATTGCACATGGGATCCAGCTTCATTTACTGTTTCTCCTGAAAAAGACAGGGTTCGTTTTCACGATTTTCAACTGGCCCCTCATATCATGCAGGGTCTTTCCGATATTCATTTTGAATACTGCACCCCTATCCAGGCTGAAGTTTTGCAGCACACCCTTTCCGGCCGTGATGCCACAGGGCGAGCCCAGACAGGTACAGGTAAAACCGCGGCATTTCTCCTGACTATATTCAACTGTCTCCTTGCTGATAAAACAGCAATAAAATGGAAAACTGGAACTCCCAGGGCCCTTATTATTGCACCAACACGCGAACTTGTCCTGCAGATTGTTTCAGACGGCATAGAACTAGGCAAACATACTGGTCTGAACATCCTGGCAGTATACGGCGGTGTGGATTACGAAAAACAGCAGAAGGCACTTACTGAAAATATTGTTGATATAGTAGTGGCTACGCCTGGCCGACTTCTGGATTTTCAACGACGTCAGAATATTGATCTCAGCAAGGTATCAATTTTTGTTATCGATGAAGCAGATCGCATGCTCGACATGGGTTTTATTCCTGATGTCCGCCAGATCGTATACAGCCTGCCGCCTAAAACAAAAAGACAAACCTTGCTCTTCAGTGCCACACTTACACCAGATGTCAACCACCTCGCATCCCAATGGACAAAGGATCCAATCACTGTTGAGATAGAACCGGCACAGGTAACTGTAGATACGGTGAAAGAAATCGTCTACATGGTGACAAGTAAAGAAAAGTTTGCACTCGTTTACAACCTCGTTAGCCGTAAGAATATTGATAGAGTTATTGTCTTTGCCAACCGGCGTGACGAGACCCGGAAGCTGACAGATTTACTGAAACGCTGCAAGATTAATTGTGCCATGCTGTCAGGAGAGGTCCCCCAACAGAAAAGAACCAAAACTCTTGCAGATTTTAAAGCAGGAAAAATCAGAGTTCTCGTTGCTACAGATGTCGCTGGTCGAGGTATCCATGTTGACAAAATAAGCCACGTCATCAACTTCAACCTTCCCTATGATCCTGAAGATTATGTACACCGTATCGGCCGCACCGGACGCGCCGGAGAAAGCGGAATTTCCATCAGTTTTGCCTGCGAGGAGGATTCCTTTTACCTTCCTGATATTGAGGAATATATAGGTCACAAGCTGGAGTGTGTCTACCCTGACGAGGAGCTTGTTCAGATGCCTAAAATTCCCAAGCAGGAAAACCCTCGCTATCCAAGGCCTAAACACAGAGCAGCCGGTAAAAAAAATTTTAGAGCAGGCCACCAGAGACATAGTCGTAAACCAGCCGTGAAAACAATTAAAAAGAATGACTCTGCTGAGGATTAACAACCTACAGTACCTTGATTTCCCTAAGGTTAGCCTGGACCTTGCTGCCGGTGAAAGTATCAGTATTGCCGGCCCATCTGGAGTTG
>JAUWDC010000078.1 GCA_030608985.1 Desulfobia sp.
CCCCAGCATCCAGGGCTGCCTCCATAACCCCAAAGGGGATGACTACCCCTTTGGGAGTACTAAAATCAGCATCTTTTTTTTTTGCCAATTCCTGAAGCCTTCTAGCTCCATCTGCTTTTCCACCACCATTGCTCAGAGTTACCTTATCCAACTTAATAACCTGAGGACAATCAGCAATGAGCAGGTCGGGCATGCAAACCTTCTTTGCTATTGGCAGCTTCTTTAAAGTTTTTGCAGAAGTCTTTTTAGCAAATGTTACAGAATCAGCTGTGGCCGTGAGGGTAAGATTTTTTCCGACTTGTTGGCTAAGTTCTCTGAACAGCGACAAATCTTCAGCTACAACCAGCACCACTCCTTCCTGACGGGTCCTGATAGCAAGATGACTTAAGTGAGGCAGATGATGGGCAAGGATAATGCCGCCTACTCCTTTGGCAATGGTTTCATCACCTTCTGCCTTGTTGACCAGTACTATTTTTTGTCCTGCCTTGGAAGTGGGTAGGTCAGTGAGGAATTCAGCTGCGTGCACTCTACCACTAGCAATGCCAGGGGCAATCACGTCCCAAGGCGGCAGTTTAGCAATTGTTCTTATATTCTTAAGGAGCAAATCATTAAGCTTTGACAACTGGAAGATGAGATTGCCTCGGATATCGCCCTCGCAATAAAGTTCGATTGCCTGACTCGCCAATCCCAGGGAGCGGCCCAATAGTATGGCTTTTTCAAAAAATAACCCCAACTCCTTTTCGCTATAGCTGTCAGCCAAACGCTGGCTCCGGGCAAGAGTAGCCTTGAGCCTCAACAAATGGCTGCGGACCTTAGGATCAAACTTGACACGCCAAGCTTTCAGTTCAGAGATTAAGGCCATACACTCTTCAGGTGCCATGCCGCTTAAGCGAATATTCTCAACGTTTACAATTAAGGCTTCGAGAGCTTTCTGCCACGGCAGCTCCTCACAATTTTCAAACTCAGTAATCACTTCACTCAACAGAACAAAGGCATAATCCTCGAGTCCCAGGTCAGCTAAGCGCATATTCTGAGTATGAGCACTTGCATCGTGTTTTATCTGTTGAGACAATTTAGAACGCAGTTCTGTAATCTGCTGCAAGAGGGCAGATTGTTTACCAGCCGTAGCAAAACTCTCTTTTATCTCCAAAAAACGTTGCACACTTTGTGCAATTTTTTCGTCTTCCTGGCTTATTTTATGGAGATTTTTCTCAAGGGAAGCGGCATTGAAGAACTCCTGCAGCTCTTGGTGAAATATCTTGAACTGTTCGACAAAGGGCCAGGAATAATCAGCACCTGGCGCAGTGATACGCCCAAGGATATTCTCAGATGTGGTCAAGTCTTCCGGTCCGGCGCATCGATGCAGTTTATTCTGCAGGGTATGCTTGATTTCCTTTTTCAACTCTGAGGGAATATCATTTCGATGGGCAATGTCTCTTATTCTGGTCAAAGGTTCTGCCCTGGTAAAAGCACGGTCATAGGAAGGGAGCCATGGATAAATCTTACGTAGGATAAAGGCATTATCTGTGGAAGTATGGACAAGCAGCCGTTCCTGGATCTGTTGTGAGATGCGGGCATGGTGACTGGGTCTGAAATGGCGGCCATCTTCAGTGCAGACAATCTCACCGGTACCAAGAAAACGAAGGTAGATTGCCAGATAAATAAGATCATCATCAGTCAACTCAGACGTATCGTGCAGCAATTTATAAACTCCATCTAACTTCTGCCGCCAGCTTTGATGCTGCTGGTCCGATTCGATCAACCTGCTCGCAAACCGACCTTCATCACCTTCTGGTATAGGCAACTTCTTAGAAGATTTTTCTTTTGATGGAATCGGAGCCACTTGTTGACCTGTAGAGTCAGCAAGCATCTGAATTATCTTGAGCCGTGCGGTATTAAGCATGCTGGGAGGATCAGGCCACTGCTCGAGAATGATGGCGCCTTTAAAAGAGCGCCCAGCAAGTCTTTCGAAAAAAAAGCGCAGACCTTGGTCATTCTGACCTGCCGGACCGGTAAAAATCACCAGATGGGCATCTTGATCACCATAATTTTCATGCAGATGAAGATGAATAAGCGGAACCCGGCTTTCAAGGCGGTCTAAAAAGCCAATATAATCATTAAGGGTGCTGGAACATAAATTGGCATGCCCCAGATCAAAACACATACCGACATGGTCCGAAGCAGTATCACTGACGTCTCTTAACAGGGCAAATAATTGATTAAATTCTTCCGGAGTCGTAAGTGGAGTATTCTCAATGGAGAGTTTCAGGCCGGCCTTCCTGCAATACTTAATAATTGGCAGTATGGCCTGAACATAATCTTCCAGGCCGTCTTCGGTCTCCAGGTGGATATTCAGCAGAGTAGCGCCAATATCCTTGGCAAAAGATATATTTTCACGAAAGATCTTTTTTCCCTCTGGCTTTAAAGGATTGGCCCACCATGGAGCATGCACCGATAATGCTATATCATTTGCCAGGGCCGTCTTTTTAATAGAGCGACGCATTTTTTTGGTTATGTCGTCCAGTGCCCAGCCGGCGCCAGACTCCTTTTTATCAGGAAACCACTCAAAGGCATCAAAATGATTTTCAACGGCATAGAGAAATGGATCAAGCGGCGTCAAAGCCATAAAGGCGGTCTGGTTGCCTATGCAGATGTTTTTGCTAGTTAGTGTCATGTGTGCTTCTTATAGATCATTAACCATTAACCCTTTACCTTTACCTTCACACCTGGGGCCTGGTCTGCACTATATAAAATTTACCATCGGCATAGGCGCCTTCAATATCCTGGGGAAAGCCATCCATGGCATTTTCAGTTTCGATCCCTAACTTTGTAATATCTTGCAGAAATTTCTTTCTAAAATCCTCTTGCCATAAGAGAGGGCTATCAATATAGTCGGGCAGTTTTTCCAGAGGTGGTGCAAGCAAAACACTGTCATACAGACCTGCTCCAGCATACCCTTCCAGGTCTTCACCATTGGAGTCGGAGCGGATGATAAGGCCACTGCCTTTCAGGGCAAGGCTTTTGCCAGGGTAGGAAATAATACTCGGTTTGAGGTTCTTCTTAACTTTCCGGCAGGTGAAACTCAAGGCGCGGCCTGGATAATTACCGCTGCAGATTGTCTCTCCTAATCCTAAAACAATCTCACCATAAAGTTCATTCTTGTCATTGGTGAAGGGATTGGCGGTATGGATCACAAAGGCGAATTGGGCATCAACAACTTCCTGAATAAGAACTGCCATGTGGAGTTTATCATGGCCAATATTCCATTTTTTTCGACTCCAATAGGCCCGCTCATTCCACTTTGAAGCCCAGACATGCTTAATACGCGACCAGAGGGTCATCCAGTCATCCGGCCAAGGCATCCCCTCATCCGCCATTGCATGCTTTAGGGATTTAGGAAGATCAGGTGGCGGGATAAGCTCATTAATGCATTGACGAAGTTTAAGGAGATTTTGTAGTGGATTCTGGTCAATCACTTGTTCCAGCTTATTATAACCTTGGAGTAAGGCCTTGTTCTCTTTCATTGCCAGCACCCTCTCACAGACGCAAAAAGGGATGGCCACCGACCGAGGTATCCGGACCCAGGCAGGTATTTTGTTTTTGAGCTGCAGTAGTAGCAGGGACTTGCCGCCAACAAGTTTACTGGTGAAATCTTTACTTGCTACAGCGTACCTGGCAAAAGAAACTCGACGGCAGCTGACAGCCGGCATCTTCATTTCTTTTATGTTTTCTTCCTTGGCAACCCCACTCTTGTCTAACTGATATTCAACATCTCCGGACGCATTTACTGTCAGTTTTATACCCTGGCCTTGGTATGACTTTAGCTCATCAATTATTTTGGCTTCATAGCAGGTAGCAAAGAGGATTTTCGCATTCCTTGACCGGACCGAGACATGGGAGAGGATATCCACTTGGGCAGGGGTAATAACAGCAACAACACCGTCGGGGACCTCTTCCTCACCTTTCAGATTATCGGTCAAAATTACCGTAGGTTTTTTAAACACCTTATCCTGAATAGTAGACAAGTCCGCAATTTCCAGCTGACCTAATGCTTGGTTTCGGCTGATTATCTGCCAGCTGCCAAGATCGGCTGCCTCCCTTAATATTGGCTCAATGTGGCGGAGCAGAATGGATAATACATAGGCTGAACTGCCGCGGACCACTTCCTGGTTAAACAATTCAATGGTCCAATCCTCAGCCTTAAAAGCACTGCCAAGATGCTCTGCTTTAGGCTGCAGAAGTGCGTAATAATAGTCGATAAAGTTGCCCAGGGCTGCAGTAATCCGATCGAGCACAGAACGGGCATGGAGAACCCAATCCCTGTCAAACTGCCTTGACTTTTGCAGCTGCTGCCAATGGTGAAAACAGCTAACTAAATCTTCATCTTCATGGGAGATGATGAGATTATCAAGCACCAGGCCGATAAGTTCAACCAGGTGTTCCTTTCTGAATTCAAGATGGATACGGCGCTCAACCACTACCCTGAGAAACTCCTCCAGGGCCAGATCCAGGTAAAGTATGTCACGAATACCTTGAGTATCAAGGTTTTGATCCAGACGATCAATTAAGCCACGGCGCAATCCGGTAATAGAACGAACATGGTCTGTAACTTCGATATTCGTATCATCACGACCATGATAGAAATGCCACAACCAGTCCCGCAGATGGTCGTCCAGGCAATGGCCGGCAGCTTCGGCTGCAGCAAACAGGTCGGTGGCAGAATGTACAGATTTCAAAAGTTTGAGGTATTTTTCAAAATCATGGATTAAGCCGTCCTTGATATGATGAGCAAAATCCGGATTGGTCACTATTGGTCGTTCAAAATTCTCCAGTCGTTCTTTGGTTACACCACCTTCAGAAAGAGTATTATAAAATACGCCTAAGTCTCCGTTACTGCGAAGAAATGACAAATACGCCTCACAGATAACAATATCGTCCGGGGTTGCGTTATTGTGGAGCTTCTGATGCCATTCCTCCATAAAATGACCAGTAACTTCTTTGATCTTATGGCGATGCATAATGTGGAGAATATCATCACGAATACGCTGGCCCTTGCCGCCTTCACCACCCCGGCCAACTGTGGATAAAATAAGGCGAATTATTTCACGGCCAGGTGGGGTGCTGTGCTGGTAATGGTCTGCCAGTTTCAAGGTGAGGCGTTTCTGGGCATGACTCAGTTCCCGGGGTTGGGTATTGTAATTGCGCTGCCAGTCAAGCTGCCGAATTGCCGAAAAGCGCAGCCATACAAATAGCAGGGCCTGGCCCTGTAAATCCTTGTCTAGGCGGTCTAACAGGTCATAGCACAGTTTAAATCGGTGCATCAGGGTCCATGAATTGCGTCCTGTTTCTACCTGAATAATCTGGTCAGCCACATCTGCAAGTTCTGCCGATGCAAAAACAGCTTCCTCATGGGGTGGGCTTTTTACCGGGATAAACATATTGTTCCGCCCAGATTTCAACCACTGTCCAGTGTCAGGTTGATGCAGTACAAAAGCCAATCCCAGCACCGCCTCGTTTTCCTGCCATTCAAATTGCAGCGTATTAATACCATCTCCCCAGACAAAGGGGCTCTGTACCGACTTATCATCTATGGCGATCGTGCCTTGAGGTTTGAGCGATTCTGGGGGTAAAAGCCAATCATATCGTGACTTTTTGGCTATCCCCCAGTGTAAAACCAGGCCTTCAGGGATATCGGTGAAGAGTTTAATCAGATAACGGTCCTTGGCCAAAATCACGGCAACAGCCAATTCCATGCCGGAAAGGTGATAGTTTTGCTGAAAAACAACATTCTTTTCTTCAAGTTCTTTGCTTAAGGCCTGGTTTGGAGAAAGTAATGACTCGCCTGATTGGGGCAGTCTTATAAAGTAATTTTTACCGTTGTTATTATCCCAGTAGTTTTGTTCAGGAAAAAAGAGGACAAAAGAAAGTCCGGAGAAGTTACGGTCCGACGTAAATTTAATCTGGATTTGGCTATCAGTCTTTTTGGAGACAAAGGGAGTCTGGACAGCATCATGGCTTACAGCATTGGTTTTAGATGGCCAGCTCGCCGCAGGAGGAAGCTGCCATGCTGTTTTTTGATCGCGGACTACGCCCCAGTGCAGCAAACATTTTTTCTTGCTGTTTATCACTAATGTCACCACCAGGGCCTTGGCAGTTTTACGTCTTTCGATCTGCAGATTAAGACCTTTTGATAATTTCAGTACTTCGGTTGATTTCTTCATAAAAATTCTTTTT
>JAUWDC010000017.1 GCA_030608985.1 Desulfobia sp.
CGGCACAACAATAAATTCATCACCGGCCCGGGGTACGCCACTAAGGCCCTGCACCTCAACGGGTGTGGATGGAATAGCCTCTTTTATCTTCTTACCTTTATCGTCGGATAGAGATCGGACCTTGCCATAAAACTGTCCAACAACAAGGTAATCGCCGACTCTAAGAGTGCCGTGCTGAATCAGCACCGTAGCGACAGCTCCTCTACCTTTATGGAGCTGTGCCTCTATAACCCAGCCTTTTGCCCGCCGATTCGGATCAGCCTTAAGCTCCAGAATTTCTGTCTGAAGAAGAATATTCTCAACAAGTTCATTGATCCCGATGCCTTTCTTGGCAGATGTTTCACAGAAAATTGTATCACCACCCCAATCCTCAGGAATAAGGTTAAGCTCTGCAAGCTCGCGCTGGACGCGAGCAGGGTCCGCATCATCTTTATCTATTTTATTGACAGCGACCAGGATGGGAACACCGGCAGCACGGGCATGGTTAATTGCCTCTTTAGTCTGGTCCATGACGCCATCATCAGCCGCTACCACAAGAACCACAACATCAGTGACCTTGGCACCGCGAGAACGCATTTCCGTAAAGGCAGCATGACCTGGCGTATCCAGGAAGACAAGATCCCCTTTTGGAGACCTTACATAATGGGCACCTATATGCTGGGTGATTCCACCTGCCTCACCTGTGGCAACATCCGTATTACGAATAGCATCAAGAATTGAAGTTTTACCGTGGTCAACATGCCCCATTACAGTTACAACAGGAGGGCGTGGAAGTTCATTCCCGCCACTTTCTGTTTCTTCCAGATTCAATATGGACAGCTCTTCAGTCACTCCCTGCTCTATCTCAAAACCGAAATCAGCCGCAACCAGAGTAGCAGTATCAACATCAAGGGCCTGATTCAATGTTGCCATGACCCCAAGAGCCATGAGTTTAGCAATCACCTCATTGGCTTTAATCCCCATCTTATGAGCAAAATCACCGACACTAATTGCGTCAAAGACCTTAATACGCTTCTTAATGGCTTTTGTTTCGCTGACCTCCTGGATCACCGCTTCTTTTTTCTTTTTCCTGGGAACTGTTCTTCCACCCCGACCGAAACGAACACCTCCTCCTAATCTGCCGCCAAAACGCCCCAGATCTTCTGCATCAATGGCAACCTGGCCTCTTCTCTTCGCACCCCTCTTACCCCTGGCTCCTTCAGGTGCAGGAGTAAACTTGACAAAACGTTTCCCTTTTTTCCCTTTACTCTTATCCTGGTCACTCGTAGTGGTTTCTTTTCCTGCAACCGGTTTGCCAGAAGGAGCCTGTTTTTTCGGTCTCTGAGTTTTCTTGGGCTTTGGCCTCGGTCTCTCTTCCTGAACGGGCAAAGGAATATTAGTCATACCAATAATCTTGGACATTGGCTTTTTCCGCGTAGGAGGAGCCTTTGGTTTCAGGACAGGTGCCGCTTTTTCCTTTTTCTCGATTTCGACTTCAACGTCAGCAGGCTCTTGAGGAGCACTTGCCTCCTCTATCTTCTTGTCCTCCGGTGGAGTTTCCTTTTTCTTCGGCTCTACAGGTCCTTTTTTCACTACTTTTGCGGCTTTTCTTACAACTTTTTTTGCCGGCTCCGGAACAGGTTCTTCAGCTACTTCCGGTACTGGCTCTTCTTTCTCTTCAGCAACAGGTTCCGGCTCTGGCGGAGGCTCGACCTTTTCGTCCGGAACGGCCTCAACCGGTGCAGCTTCTTCTATTTCCTCCTCAACGATCGTGGTTCGCCGACGACGGATTATAGTAGTCCGTCCTTTCTTCTCAATTCTTTTCTCTTCGACCGTGGTTTCTTTCAAGCCAAGTTTAAGACGGATTTCGTCAGCGACCTCCGCATCAAGAGAGGAATTGTAGGCTTTCACATCATAGCCCTGCTCAATGAGCTGAGCCGTCAAAACCTTACTTTCCACTCCAGCTTCTTTGGCCAACTCGTATACTCTGATTTTACTACCCATAGTTACTCCTGATTATCCGTCCCTGCATGCTGTTCAGAAAAAAATAATTTCTGAGTCAACAGCTTATCTCTATTCCAACTAATTGTCTGCGCCCTGAAAGCCCAAACCAATTTCTTATTTTGTTTTTGAAGCAATGCGAGGCAGTGTGCATTATTGCAACAGTACACCCCCCGACCGTTTAACCTGTATTTTTCATCCACAACAACCTGGCCATTCTGAAGAGCCAGGCGTACTAATGTTTTTTTAGGTGCTTTAAGGCCACACCCGAGGCATGTCCTGATGGGGCCAGAACTCACTCTTCTTCTTGACTCGCCTCTTCTGTTTTCTTCTCACTGACAGAGGACGCCTCTTCCTGATCATTAATCGAGGCAACTTGGGCCTCATCATTTCCGCCCTGCTCACTGTCAGGGGCAGACTGCTCTGCCTCTTCCTGATCGCCGGAAACAGAAACCTGTTCTTCATCTTTTTGGCCTTGCTCTTTTTCCAAAGCATTTTGCCAGGCAATTTTCGCAGCTTCAATAAAAGCCTGAGCGACCTCTTCATCTTCAATGCCGACGCACTCTCCAACATCAGCAGCAGAGGCTTCAGCAAGCTCCTGGACGGAAGAAATTCCCGCATCATACAGAGCTTCAGCAAGCTTTTCTGTTATCCCTTCAATGGCGACCAATGATTGAAATCCCTCTTCCATCATCCTGGTATATCGCTGTTCACTCTTGACATCAATCCGCCATCCAAGCAGCACGGACGCAAGCCTCACATTCTGCCCCTGTCGGCCAATTGCCAATGAAAGTTGGTCATCCGGCACGACCACAAGGAGAGTATGCTTGTCTTCATCAACGACAACCATTGAAACCTGAGCCGGAGCCAGGGCATTAGAGACAAATTTAGCCGGATCAGGACTCCAAGGAACAATATCAATCTTTTCCCCCTGTAACTCCTGGACAACATTCTGTACCCGGGAACCTTTCATACCAACGCACGCTCCAACCGGATCGACATCTGACTCATTGGAGCTGACAGCAATTTTTGCCCGGGAGCCTGGTTCGCGACAGGCGCTTAAAATAGTTACGATGCCTTCTGAAATCTCAGGTACCTCCACGGTGAAGAGTTTAATCAAAAACTCATTGTTCACCCGGCTCAACACAAGCTGTTGTTCTTTTGCGTCATTACGAACTTCCTTCAAGTAGGCCCGTATTCTGTCCCCCTGACGGTAAGAGCGTCTTGGCATCTGCTCTCTTTTCGGCAGAATAGCATCGGTACGCCCAAGGTTGACAATCATATTTCCACGCTCGAAGCGCTGAACTATGCCATGAATAATTTCTCCCTGGCGGTCCTTGTACAAATCGTACACAACATCCCGCTCAGCGTCTTTCATTTTCTGGATGATTACCTGCTTGGCAGATTGAGCAGCAATCCGGCCGAGATCAGCAACATTTTCCATCTTCGACCCTAGTTCATCACCAAGTTCGACCTCGGGATCAAGTTTTTTGGCCTCTTTCAGTGAAACCTCTGTCTGTTCATCCTCAGCAGTTTTTACTACACGCCGAAACTGAAATAATTCGATTTCACCAAAGTCATCGTTGAACCGGACTTCAAGCTCACGACGCTGACCATATCGTTTTTTGGCTGCAGACAAAACTGCCTCTTCAAGTGTCTCCACAAGTAAGTTGCGATCAATTCCTTTATCTCGACTGATCTGATCTATGATTCTTTTTAACTCTGACAGCATTCGATTTCTCCACTACCTATCTCTGTACAGGCAGGTATCATATGATAAAAGGCCATTTTTTGATGAACCCGTAAAAAGTCTTTTTCTCACCACAGATGGGCTCAGAGACCACAGAGAAATCTTTTTCATTGCAAGTAGTTACCTCGCAGATCTCTGTGTGCTCTGTGGTTAATTTATAGTTGTTACGACTTCTTTATTTTTTAAATTCAATGACCAGTTTCGCCTTAACTATATTTTCAATAGGAAAAACTTCCTGCCCTGTCTCTGTCTGAACAGTAATTTCTCCATGTTTGACATCCTTAATAAATCCAACAAAATCTTTATTTTTTTCGCTTTGATCAGCAACGATAAGCGTCACTTTTTCATCAATATTCCGTTCAAAGTCCCTCTCCGTTTTCAGTGCACGATCCAGACCAGGAGAGGAGACTTCCAGGTTATATTTATGAGGAATAAGATCCTCGACCTCAAGCAGGTGACTTGCCTCCCTACTCACCTTTGCACAATCATCAATGCTAATACCATCTTTCTTATAGATGCTAATTCTCAAAGTCCAGCCTGCAGGCTCCTGCCTGTACTGGACCTCAACCAGTTCGAGACCTGCACCTTCAACAACCGGCCGAATCAAGGCCGTTATCTCTTCAGAAAGCTGTTCAAAAAGCGCCATTATTCGGCCCCGATTTATTGGTCTATAAATAAAAAAAAGCGGGCACAGGCCCACTTTTGTCAAAATTGTCGTATCAGCAGCGCTACGTCAATTATGGCAAACGATTTCCAACCTCACACTAGAAATCGTCAGATTTCGTACATGGAGCGGACAACGGGGTTCGAACCCGCGACACCAAGCTTGGGAAGCTTGTACTCTACCAGCTGAGCTATGTCCGCATACATACAATAGAGCGCTAATATAATCTTTTTATGTAACTTGTCAAGGAAAGTGTAACAAGTAGTCTGCTTGGAAGTACCAGGGTATAACCACATCCCCATTGTGATCCGTTTTTAGGAAAAACGCAATGTCAATGACAGGCAAGAGTGACTGCAGTATGAACACCTGCTTAATACGATGGCGGCTATTGTTCCTGTAAGATAACTCACAGGAACATCACCGTTTATAAAATTACAGAATAGATTTGACGGCTGAAGTAGCCAGTGCAAGGATCGGCTTTGGAACAACGCCCATGAAAATAATTATAACAATGAGGGCGACACTGACAACACGGGTCAACACGTCAACAGAGACATCCGGCCTGTCTTCAGGAGCCTTAGTGAAAGCAACTCTCACTACCGACAGATAGTAGTAGATGGCTATGGCCGTATTCAGGGCAGCAAGAATGACCAAGGGGAGGTGACCTGCCTTCAATGCGCCGGTAAGAAGCATAAATTTACCCATAAAGCCGACAAAAGGAGGTATACCGGCAAGGGCCAACATCCCAATAAGTAATGTCAGGGCAAGGAGAGGTGCACGTTTATATAACCCGCTTAAATCGTCTATTGATACATTCTCGCCATTTTGGGAGACTTTGCAGATAACTAGGAAACAGGCAAGGTTCATAAACAGATAACCGGAAATATAATACATTGAGGTGGCAAAACCGGCGGTATCCAGAGTGAGAAGTCCGAGGAGAACAAAACCTGCGTGGGCGATACCAGAGAAACCAAGCATCCTTTTTATATCTGTCTGCACGAGGGCTGATAGATTTCCATAAAACATCGAACAGACAGCACAGACCATCAGCAGCATAACAACAGATTCACCGGCGTCCGGAGCCACAAGAGTGGTTATCCGAATAAGGAGAGCTGTCGCGGCAAGTTTTGGAATTGAAGCGATAAAAGCGGTGGTGACATTAGATGCTCCCTGATAGACATCAGGAACCCAGAAGTGAAATGGAAACACTGCCAGCTTATAAAAAAATCCAGACATAAATAGAGCGATAGCGAGCATTGCCGTGGGGTTGCCGGCAAGCTCATGCATCTTTGGCACCAGGTCACTCATGTAGGTGGTCCCTGTAAGCCCGTATAAGTAACTCATGCCATAGAGCATTGTTCCCGTTGCAACAACACCGAACAGAATGTACTTGATCGCTGCTTCCATCTGAATTCGCAACCCACCATGATCGTCTCGCATGGGAACCATAAGATATAGTGCAAAGGACGAGAGTTCCAGGGCCACAAAAAGAGTGAGCAGCTCAACCGAACTGACAAGCATCATAAGGCCGAGTGTGGAAAGCACCATGAACAGGTAGTATTCCGGCCTCATCTTTGTGGTGATCCCTTTAAGCTGGCCGCCGAATATGATCACGACTGTCATACCAAGAGCCATAGCGAGTTTAAAGAGCTGTGAAAACAGATCAATTCGGTAGGCATCAAAAAACAGGCTTCCTTTTTGTCCTAGGGTGGCAAGACACAGGAGAGAAGCAGCAACAGAAAGACCAAGCGCAACATTATGCGCCATCTTTTCTTTACCTTCACCAAGACTGACTCCGAAAAGGACCAGACTGCCTATCAATAGCACTAACTCAGGTATGAACAACATGATTTTTCCTTACGCAGTTATAAAGAGGATTTCTCGTTTCACATACATATTATGGCAATGGCATCATGGCCATTTGCGCACCGGCTTTTGCCAGCTCAACCTGTCCCAGCAGGTTATCAACACTTGCGTGCATCACATTTAAAAATGGCTCCGGAGCAAGACCGATCCAGAAAACAAAGAAGAGCAATGGGGCCAGTGTCACAATTTCTCTGACATTAAGATCTTGTAAATCTGGTCTTCCTGGACCCCTGAAAAGTACATGCTGGAGCAGTCTGAACATATATGCTGCGGCAAGAATAGCTCCAGGGATTGCAGCTCCGGCTATTATTTTATTTACAGAAAATGCGCTGGCAAGAACCAGGAATTCACCCACAAAACTGTTGGTTGCGGGAAAGGCCAGAGAAGACAGTGAAAATATGGTCAGGAACGTGACAAATATCGGCACGTTCTGCGCTATACCGGAGTGGTCCGCAATCTCACGGCTGTGGGTGCGCTCGTACAACATCCCCACGCAGAGGAAGAGTGCACCTGTTGTGATACCATGGTTGATCATCTGCAGAATAGCACCTTCAAGTCCCTGTTTGTTCAAGAAAAAGATACCTAGAGTGACGAAACCCATATGGCCGACACTGGAGTAAGCGATCAACTTTTTCATGTCTGACTGGGCCAAGGCGGTAAACCCTCCATAGAGGATAGCTGCTATCGACAACCAAAGAATATACGGCCCGAGGCTAATAGTGGCAAGCGGGGTGATCGGCAGGCAGAACCTTAAGAAACCGTATGTTCCCATTTTCAACAGGACACTGGCAAGGACGACAGAGCCGGCTGTCGGGGCTTCAACATGAGCAGCCGGCAACCATGTATGGAACGGAAACATGGGCACCTTAATCGCAAAGGCCAGGAAGAAAGCAAGAAAAACCCAAATCTGGAAAGAAAACGGATAATCCTGGCCCATCATAATAGGAATCGAGAATGTTCCATCATTAGCTAGATAGAGGGCGATTATGGCAACAAGCAGCATAACAGAGCCAGCCAGGGTATAGAGGAAAAACTTAATTGAAGCATACGTTTTTCTTGGGCCACCCCAGATGGCAATCAGCAGATACATGGGAATCAGCATAGCTTCCCACAGTATGTAGAACAATGCAAAGTCCAGCGCCATGAAAACCCCAAGCATGGCAGTTTCCATGATCAGGAGACAGATCATGAACTCCTTCACCCGTTTTTTAATATACGTCCACGAGCCAAGGACACACAACGGCATGATAAAAGTAGTAAGCAGAACCAATAGAAGACTGATTCCATCAATACCGAGGGTATAATTAATATTTAATGACGGGATCCAGCTGACATGCTCCCCGAACTGATATTTTGCTGTTGTTGTGTCAAACCCGGTGAACAACTGGATTGAAAAAAGGGCAGTGACAACAGTAATGAGCATGGCACACATACGCTGCAAGTTTTCACTAGGAAGAAACAGCAGAATGAGGGCCCCGACAAGAGGAAGAAAGACCAGTGTGCTTAGTATGGGAAACCCTTCATTTATGATCAAAAAATCCATTCCCTTAAACCTCTAATGTTAGTTTTAAGTCTTAAGAATTAAGTTTTAAGCAAATAAAAACCGGGACTCTGCAAACTTAAACCTTAAACCTTTGAACTTAAATCTTATACAAACATAAATATGACAATTGCTGCCGCTGCCAGACTTGCCGCAACAAAAATGTTATACTGCATATGGCCTGCCTGAAGGACACGCACCTTCCCGCCCAGAGCGCGGACAGAACGGGCAATACCGTCAACCACGCCATCAATTGCATTCCAGTCGAACCAGGACCAGAATTTTGAAATTTTCATCAGTGGGAAAAGACCGATATACCGATAGATCTCGCCAACACAATTATCAATGAACTGAAAAACCTTTGAGTCAACCCACAGGAAGCCACGACCGAATATCCGGTAGAACCAGTCCATATCCAGACTGATTGTCGGTGTCGGAGTCATGAGTTTCCTGAGGAAATAGAAAGCCGCGCCGGAAAAGGCAACAATCTGCAGAGTTTCTGCCAGATGGTATGCATTATATGGGTGGAAATCGACATGGAAAGGTAGCATATCGTACAGATAGGCAGTGTAACAGCCAATAAAAATACAGAAGAATGATGCAACAGCCATGGCAGCCTGCATATTCCATGGCGGATCTTCTGCTTTTTCCCATACTTCTTCACTGCAGTTATTTTTCCCGAACCAGATATAATATGGAACCTTGATACCAGCCAGCAGGAATGTACCAGCAGAGGCAAGGGTGAGAGCAAAAGCGGCAAAGAGATGATGGTGCTCAAAACCGGCAGCAATAATCATTGATTTTGAGACAAAACCGCTGAACAGTGGGAGTCCTGCAATGGAAAGACCGCCTATCAGGGTGAAGACAAAAGTACGCGGCATTTTCTTGTACAGGCCGCCAAGATCGGTCATTTTAGCAGTACCTGTCATATACAAAACAGATCCTGTCCCCATAAAGAGTAAGCCATTATAGAGGATATGGGCAAAGGCATGGGCACAGGCGCCATTTATTGCCAGGCTTGTACCGATACCAACACCGACAACCATATAGCCTACCTGACTCACCGTATCCCAAGCAAAAAGCCGACGTGCATCATTTTCGATAAGACCGTAAATAACGCCGTACAATGCCATGACCACGCCAATTGGGATAAGGATTTCCATGCCTGCAAATCCTCTTGCCAGAACATAAATTGCAGTTTTAGTGGTAAATGCACACATAAACACGGCGCCTGTTACTGACGCCTCGGCATAGGCATCCGGCAACCAGGAATGAAATGGTATTGCAGCAGCATTGACAAGAAAACCGAGAAGTATAAGCCAGGTGGCAAGGTCTGGATGATGTACATTTTCCAAGCCAAAGGAAAGATCACCGGCTGTGGCATTGTACCGCAAGACAAGTCCGGCAAGGAGAAATAATCCGCCAAGGGTATGGATTAATATATAACGATACCCTGTTGCCGGTGATTTTGGTCCTCTCCTGAACCAGATGAGAAATACAGAGGCAAATGCCATGAGTTCCCAGAAGAGAAAAAGTACCAAATAGTCTCCGCAGAAGATTACCCCGAGTGCGCCGGCGACATAGAACCAGGCAGCAATATGCTGAGTATCTTCTTTAACGTGGAGACCAAAAAGAGTGCCAATAATGCACATAAGAGACATTATATAGCCGAAAATAAGGCTCAGGCTGTCTACCCGACCAAAGGTGAGCTCCCAGTCAATAAACTGAACCACACCGTAGGTTCCTTTATCCATCCCCCACACGGTCAAAAAAGTAAGCAGAGGGACACCCAGAAGATAATATCTCCGTAGAGGCCCTTTGATAAGCGGAAGAATAAGTCCGCCTATAATCAGGATGAGGGCGGGATGCAGCCAGAAATTAGTCATCGTAATAATCCTCGCGGGTCATAATTCCTAAAAATCCAAGAAATCGAGCAATGATAATGAGCAGTATAGCGCCGACAAGGCCAAAAAGAGACCAGAAGAAAGGCCAGTGTTCAGCAGCGGTATGGGCATGATGGGTATCCACAAGAAAGGACCCCCATAATGCGATCAGCACTATTACAACGGCACAAATGCCGAATGTCATCTTCATGTTTTTTCGCAGGCTTTCAATAATC
>JAUWDC010000155.1 GCA_030608985.1 Desulfobia sp.
CAAAATTTCCTTGATAATTCCATTTACATTTGAATACTCAAAAGAACATCTTTTGTGGATGGAATCCCTGAATAATTCTGCAGCTTCACAGGATTGGCACTCAAGCAGCATGAGAAGCCGGGTGCCTACGAATTCATACCAAATAGAGCGATCCGTGCTGTCTCTCCATGCAGAGATATAGGGAATGGTGGGGTTTACCTTTGAATTGATATTGCGGAATAGGGAAATATAACTGGCGACCCTTTTCTTCAGCTTGGTAGAGTATCGACCCCGTAATATCTGACCACAGTAATCGCGGTCTATAGCCCAATCATAATTATGTGTATTAGCCATCAAGTCTTATCGGAAAAGTAATAAAAATTTAAAAGTAATGAACGTTTCTAATTAACAAATAACAAAAGAATTTTCACTATGAAAGGAAAGGATATCTTTTTTATTGTATTACTTGCCCGGGTACACTATTATCACCATCTTTTTTAATAACGTAATTTCAACAAGTAGAGAACAAACAATGGATCAAAGTAAAATTAGGAACGTAGCAATCATAGCTCATGTTGATCATGGTAAAACCACCTTGGTGGATCAGCTTTTCCAGCAGAGTGGAATGTTCCGCAAAAACCAGCAAGTGACTGAGCGCCTCATGGATTCAATGGATCTGGAGCGAGAGAGAGGTATTACAATTGCCTCAAAGAATGGCTCATACCGTTATAAGGATTTCTGGATCAATATCATCGATACACCCGGTCATGCCGACTTTGGCGGCCAGGTTGAACGCGTTCTTCGTATGGCAGATGGATGCCTTCTTCTGGTAGATGCCCAGGAAGGCCCCATGCCTCAAACCTATTTTGTTTTAAAAAAGGCATTGGCCATCAACTTACCTGTTGTTGTTGTGATAAATAAAATTGATAAACCTGCAGCTCGATGCGATTGGGCTGTTGACCAGGTTTTTGATCTTTTTGTCAAACTTGATGCCCCGGACGAACTGCTTGATTTTCAGGTTGTCTATGCCTCTGCCAAAGAAGGATATGCCCTGCGGAGTCTTGACGAGAAAAATGACACTATGGAGCCTGTGTCTGAGAAAATTGTGGATGCTATTCCCGCTCCCCATGGAGACGCGAACGCACCACTCCAGATGCAGGTAAATACGATTGATTACTCGCCCTATATGGGAAGGCTTGGTATTGGCAAGGTCGTCTCCGGCACTTTGAAGATTAATACTGATATTGCCGTGGCACGGCGCGACGGTTCTATCTCTCCTATTCGTATTACCAAGATTTTTCTATTCGAAGGCAATGAAAAGATTGCCGTTGAAAGTGCCGGCACCGGTGAAATTATTGCTGTGGCAGGTATGGAAGATGTCACTGTCGGGGTTACCTTTACTGATCGTAACGATCCGAGGCCATTACCTCTGATTGATATTGATCCGCCGACACTTTCGATGAATTTTATCCCGAATGATTCACCGTTTGCAGGACTTGAAGGTAAATTCGTCACATCACGTCATATTGAGGAGAGGCTGAGCCGTGAAACCCTCTCTGATGTCGCATTACAGGTAGAACCGCGTACAGAAGGAATCGGCTATAAGGTTTCCGGGCGAGGTGAACTCCATCTTTCTATTCTTATTGAGAAAATGCGGCGTGAGGGATATGAATTCCAGGTTACTCGTCCTGAAGTTATTTTCAGGGAAGAAAACGGCCAGCGTTTAGAGCCGTATGAAGAGCTCACCATTAATGTGGATGAAGAATTCCAGGGACCTGTGATTGAGAAGCTTGGCAAGCTTAAAGGCCAGATGCTGGAAATGGTGACGGAAAATTCCATGGCAAAGCTTGTTTACAAAATTCCCACCAGGGCACTGCTTGGATTTCGTTCAGAATTTATGACTGATACCAAGGGCATGGGAATGATGAGTTATGTATTCTCAGAATACGGACCATATGCTGGTGATATCGTCAACAGGGTAAATGGAGTCCTTATAGTAAAGGAATCCTGCACTTCTGTTGCGTACGCCTTGTTTAACCTCCAGGGGCGTGGAAAACTTTTTATCGGCCCCGGGATAGACCTCTATGCCGGGCAGATAATTGGCGAAAATGCCAGGCCGGAAGATATGGTTGTTAATCCAGCAAAAGGGAAAAAACTCACTAATATGCGGGCATCCGGTACTGATGACGCGGTAATTTTAACCCCTTATCAGATCATGAGCCTTGAAGATTGTATCGCCTATATCAACGATGATGAATTAGTCGAGGTAACTCCGAAATCAATACGATTACGAAAAAGGAAAGGAACAAGCTGGAAACCTTGAGTCAGGATTTTTGTGAAGAGGCCCTATTGCTCTCTTCCAGTTTTTTTGAAATATAATTTGAGAGTTCACTTTTGGTCTCACCATCCATTTCAAGGAAGGCAACACCAATGTCAAATTGCTCCCGAGTAAAAAATTCAGTTCTCACAACTGTACCTATCGCGTCGATGGTTTCATTCAGCTCGGGAAAAGGGATTTGCATCTGTATCTTTGCGCCAATGTCATAGGGCTTGCTGCTCGAGAAAAGTATTCCTGACATACTCAGATCTTTGCTGTGGGCCTTATCCAGTGCTGGATAGTTGTCAAGACTGATTTGCCGAACTGTTATATCAGCAGAAAAATCAAATCGAATATATCTCCTTTTGTTCTCTGAATAAGAAACGATAGCATTTTTGCCGGATCCCTTTGCCCGGAACATCGCCGTGTCAGCGAGTTTGACCAGCTCATGTTCTCCAGTTGCATCGATTGGAAAAGAGGTAAGACCTCCGCTCACTGTTATGCCTAACTGTTCACCCTCGTATTCTATTCGTAGGTTTTCCACCATTTCCCTGATTCTTTCTGCAAGTATGAGGCCTGTAACTTTTCCGGTTTCAGGCAGGATGATGATGATTTCCTCTCCCCCAAAGCGTGCCGCAATGTCCTGGGAACGAATTTTTTCAATAATGGCCTCGGATACTTCCCTGAGTACAGTATCACCAGCAAAATGCCCATACGTGTCATTTATCTGTTTGAAATCATCAAGATCGAGAAAGAGAACTGAGAATTCGGTGTCGTAGCGAGTGGCCCTTAATGTTTCACGATAAATCGCTTCATCAAAATAGTTTCGATTGTAAAGGCCTGTCAGGGTATCGTATTTGGCTGTATTAAATGTTTTTTCAAAGATGTGGATTTCTACAACAATGGGATTTTTCAGCGTCTTGCTGATAGAACAAAAATAATCACACACTGCCGTTCGCAGGTTCACTTCCCTGCCAAGGATATTGCTCATTGCCTGGCGGTGGTCAATAATTTTCTGCCAGTATGTTTCAGCTTCTTCTGGCTGCAGTTCTAAATGAGTCAGGACATGGAAGATTGTGCTGTAAGCCTCTCTGCCAAATTGATCGATAATTTCCTCAAGTGCTTTGATGAGTTTTTCATCATTGTCATGTAAATCATCAAGGCAATCTAAAATGGCACTGCGGAGATTTTTCATCGTTTTTTACCCGAAAAGGGTGAGTGTAAACAATTTAATAGTCTTTCAAGGTAGTTATACCATAATTTATGAAAAAAATGAATTATCTCTTCAGTGATTTTTTAAACGCAGCCGCACATAAGCTCAAAATTTTTACATTCATTTCGGCTCGTAAAAGGGCAGACTTCCTTTTTGAACCACTGTGCTTTCGGACACCAGTATCGTCCTTTAAATGGTTCGTTACAGCCTTTGCGCGTTAGTTTTTGTCGTTGATTATTCCCATATCTCACCATGTCCCCCTGAATCGTAAATCTCCATATTGACATATCGATTCCTCCTTCTCTGTTACAGGTAAAAGCAGTAGATAAAGCTTTCATGGATGCTAAAGCTGCAATTGCAGCAATGGCTCTTTTGCATAACGAAAAATGATGGAGAGAAATTATTTCATTAACTTTATATGGTAATCACACAGACAATTCCTTGTAAGCGTTTACTAGCACCTCATCTTCGCCCGTTTTGGCCTTATCACTTAGAGGGGCTATAGTTCAAAGGCCCAAACGAACGAATCTAAGGCACTAATAAACGCTTACAGCGTAGTGGGTTCTGTAAACCAGTGGCCTCACCGGTTAACGGTTACAATTCCTAAGTGTAGTTTTATTCGTTGTAAAATTATTATTATTATCGCAAATGCGTTGCGTACAAGCTTTACTCTTTTATTCTTGCAAATTTTACACCAGAAGGTCAAGTAGTGTTAGGTAATGCCCTGAAATTACAAGTATTTTTATTTTTTTGCTTGGGAGAAAAGAGTGTGGCTCGTTAAAAAAGGAGGTGACGGTGGGTTATTTAACCCATTCTTTAAAGGGTAAGATTGCCTGGAAATCTTTAAGGAAGTTTGTATGGTAAAACGTGGAAAGAAATTACTCCTGGTTCATATATGAGGCCGATGACTGAAGAAGTATAGAAATATTTTCCTGCCCAAATTTTTCTTCAATTACAGTGGTGAGATCGGCAAGTATAGCATTGGCTTGTTTAACATCTACTCCTTCGACCATGTCAAATTCCTGCCCATCACATAGTTTGAGATTTTGAAAAAAATCAGCCATTTTTATCTGTTCAATTGGCCTGGCAGGAATATAGGCGG